>DATKUV010000097.1:0-13433 GCA_035530415.1 Candidatus Nanoarchaeia archaeon
GGACCCGGTCGTCTGTGACTCATATTGCTTTTTTCTACCAATCTCACTTTGCCTTTTCTGCCTTTTACTCGGCCCCATTCAGTTGTACCGGTTTTACCCATGATTTTATCCTCCGATGATTATTAAATAAATTAGTGTTAGTTTTTTGTCCTACATTGTATCCAGTAGGCTTTAAAGTAACGGTACATTGTTATTTGATTTCTACGATATTCAGCGCAAATCCATTTGGACATTTTTCTTCAGGTTCACCTTTGATCGTTAAAATGGTATATTTTTCACCTGGAATTGGACCGGGATTGTTACATAATTTCTTAGAATTACATGCTTCTTCATCACAATTAATAGTCTCATAGACAATAGTTGAACCATCAAACGCCTTCTTACTCTCTATCATAACAGTCCAGGGTGCTTTAATTACTTCAACTGCCTTGACACCCCCATCGTGAATAGAACATTCCAAAGACGGAGCATCCCTTACTCTCACGACCTTATATCTACCTCCTTTTTCCAGGTTCATACATGTACTTTTAACCTTACATCCATTACAATCCAGACTTTTTCCTCTAAAGATGAATTCAGTTCCTGGTTTTGCCATTCTTATGCCAATTAATGTTACGGTAGTATCTTCATCCATTATTATTTCTCCTTTCAATCAATTACAAGAGTGATCTTTGCAAGCCTTTCGGCTGCATCTAAGGTCAAACCAGTCCCAAGTATAGTATACCGCTCGGGACGGATATTGTGAGCATTAATCAATGCTTTAATAATATACTCAGGCTCAATTCCCAGTTCGTCTGCATTTGTAGGAGCACCGATCTCAATTAATGCCTGCTTAATACTTTGCCAGTCACCACCATGCAGATACATCATCATTATTGAACCCACTCCGCACTGTTCACCATGCAAAGCAGGTTTTGGAGCGATCTGGTTTAATGCATGGCTGAACTTATGTTCAGAACCACTGGCTGGTCGGGATGAACCTGCTATACTCATGGCCACACCACTAGCTACCAGTGCTTTCACGACCATTCGAGCAGATTCCGGATTCCCGGGTTTAATGGAGCTGGCCGAATTCATCAGGATTTTTGCAGTCATCATAGAAAGGTGGGATGCATATTCACTGATCTTTGTATTCTTAAGACGATGTGCCAGTTCCCAGTCCTTTACTGCAGTACATTTTGAAATAATGTCACCACAACCCGATGCTAGCAATTTGTACGGTGCATTGGCAATAATTTGGGTATCTGCCACAACAGCAATCGGAGGTTCTGCTTCAATAGATGCTGTCTCGCCATTATGAGTGATGGATGCCCTTGATGACACTATACCGTCATGGGAAGCAGCAGATGGAACACTGATAAAACTACATCCTGCTCTTATGGCTGCTAACTTTGCAATATCGATTGCTTTTCCCCCTCCCACACCAAGCAGGAAAAATGTGGTTTTGGAATCAATTTCCGAGATGAGCTGCTCAACTTTATGTACTTCATCCATTTCTGCTCTTTCAACAATCACCGAATGGACGTCATTTCCACAATCTTCCAGAACAGCCATAACCGTCTTGCCGGCTTTGTTTATCGTAGTAGGTCCGCTCACAATTAAAGCATTCCCATTAAGTTTAAGTGCGTTGCAGACGTTACCGATGTCATTGACAACACCATCACCTACAACCACATTTCTGGGTAGCATCATCCATCGGGATTTGAAATTGTCTATATTTGATCCATTCATGTGAATATACCATATAATATCGTCAGAGGTTATAAATTATGGGGATTTTCCAAGCGGCACAGGATTTTATTTATCAATATTACATTAATCCAATTAATTCTGATGCTGGTTACAATCCTGTAAACACGATAACCTGGGCAATAATACTGGGAATATCCATTTTTGGTGTAATGAAATTGCTTGAAAAAATGAAAGTAGAAGCTGATTGGGAATTCATAAAGGTGATTATTCCTTATGTAGTTGCAGGTTCTATATTAAGGGTCTTTGAAGATGCAGATATGTTAGCACCGTCCATTAAATTCCTGTTCATTACCCCACTAATTTATATATGGATGTTCGTCATAACGGTAAGTCTACTTTTCCTATCTATTAAGCTAAGGGATTTTGGCGTAGTGGATGATTGGAAAAAAGCATTTGGTGCAGCTGGAATATTATGGGCGGTTATCAATTTTGGAATTCTGTTATTAAATGAGAACATAGTTAATCCCGCTGCTTTAGTTTTCATACCTGCATTAGCAATCGGAATTACTGCATTAATATATCTTATAGCTAAAAAAACCGGGAACACTATGTTTACCCAGCGCATTAATATCAGTATTCTTCTCGTACATATGCTGGATGCTTCATCTACTTTTTATGGAGTGGATTTTTTAAATTATATAGAAAAACATGTTGTTCCCATATTTATGATAGACCTGGCAGGGACTGCCAGTATTATGCTGCCCCTAAAACTTTTAATATTCATACCAGTAATATATATTCTTGACACACGTTTTGAAGAGGACGAAGAATCGAGGAAACTTAAAGACCTGATGAAATTAACAATAATTGTTTTGGGTTTGGCACCAGCTACCAGAAATACAATAAGTATGTTATTTGCAGCATGAAAGAAAATTATTATAACACCATAATCGGTCCGCAAAAACAGGAAATGTTAATTTACCTGAAATCTTTGCGACCATATTTTATTCTTACATGCATTTTGTTTTTGTTGGGTATTATGGCCGGTTATTTATTTGCTATTTACCAGCTTGATATTGTGAATGAGCTTATGAATGAATTTCAAAAAAAAGTCGATAGTGTTGCTGGTGCATCCCAGTTTGAATTTATGCTTTTTATTTTTTCTAATAATGCAATGGTAAATTTCGTTTTGATAATTTCCGGAATATTCTTTGGTATCATATCAATTTTAATAATCCTAACGAATGGGATCCTTATTGGTATTGTATTTTTTCAATTTGCATCCCAATACGGTTTCTTATTAGTGTTTATCACTTTGATCCCTCATGGTATAATCGAACTCCCCATAACATTTGCAAGCGCAAGTATAGGTATGAAACTGGGTTTACGTACCTTTCAAAAATTATTTCAAATAAAACATGTAGACCTTAAATATGAATTTCTAAATGCTATCAAGGTCTATCTTGTTGTGATCCTTCCTTTGATATTCATTGCAGCAATCATAGAGACATATGTCACATCTGCGGTTCTAGAGTTCCTGCTTTCTATTAACTAATTTCCCTCTGTAGAAGGGTTCCCGTCTTTTTGCAGCCTGGATAAATAATGAGGGGAGATCTTGTTCACTGGCACTACTCACATCCACAAGGTTGTCGTTCTTCAATAAGCAGGGTTTCAATTTTCCATCAGCAGTCACCCTTAGACGATTACAGTTGGCACAAAATTCAGAATTGTCAATGGGTCTGACCAGTTCAACTTCCGAGCCATCTATCAGATATTTCTTCCTGCGGTGCATTTTCCGCTCTATGACACTGGATGCCCTGGAAATCAATTTTTTTTCAATATCATCCATACTCACATGTTGTACACTACCGAAATCCATAGGCTCTATTATCTGCAGGATGACGTTCCCATTGAATCTTTTGAT
Source organism: Candidatus Nanoarchaeia archaeon (assembly GCA_035530415.1). Lineage (GTDB taxonomy): Archaea > Halobacteriota > Methanosarcinia > Methanosarcinales > Methanocomedenaceae > Kmv04. The sequence goes on from DATKUV010000097.1 coordinate 3,617, forward strand.
AAATTCGATCATATCATCCAGTTCATCCGAATTTATACCCTTGAGCATTACAAGATTCAGTTTAACAGGAATTAGACCCGCATCAACAGCTGCATATATTCCATCCAGAACTTTCTGGTGGGTATTCCCATTACATCCACATATCTTTGAATAAACTTTCGGGTCCAATGTATCCAGACTGATATTTATCCGATCCAACCCTGCAGCTTTTAGCCCTGCAGCTCTTTTGGATAATAACACTCCGTTTGTGGTGGCAGATACATTTTTTAATTCTGGAAGAGCTGCAAGTATTTGTTCAAAATCATTTCTCAACAGGGGTTCCCCTCCTGAAAATTTTACCCGTGTTACACCCAGATCAGCAGCAGTATTTATTATTTTAATTATGAGGTCAGCACTCATATCTGATTCATGCCCACTCTGTCCTTCGTTATGACAATAAAAGCAATTAAGATTGCATTTACTGGTGATCGATACCCTTAAGGATGTAATTTTACGATTATAAGGATCAACGAGAATATTGGATTCCATTTCGATATATTAATTGTAAGCAGTTACTTTAAAGGGGTATGTTAAACGTAATTGTTTACTTATTTCATATATAAGAATCAAATTGGCAAGATTAATAAGTGTACGGAACAGAAGTAATATTTCATGGAATCTCGCCTTTGGAACATCGTTGCCATTCCACTAATAATTGGTGGGGCAGTCAATATTATCTATTCTGTTATCATGATGGATACAGTTAGAGAATTGGTATCAGCGATAATAGTAATGCTGCTCGGGTTATTGATATTGATGTTTAGAAAGGAGAATTTGTATCTTGCCTTCTTTATTTCTGGTTTTTTCTTTGGTTTAAAGTTAATATTCGAAGTTATTATGACCTATCCTGTTATTGAATTATATGAATGGATTGACCTGGTGGGCTTTTGGATGGTGATCATCATTGGAACATTGCTATTTAGAAGAAAAAATAGTTAATGGAAGTGAAGAAATATTACTTCGGGTAATATTAAAATCAGAGTTATCAAAAGGTTTTGAAAATATTATATCTTATTAGACATATTCATGCTTTTTTATATACACTTCAATTATTTTTTGATTTATGATTATAAATCATTATCAAATAGTTTTAAATGCAAGAATAACTATGAAAGAAATGATCAATAATGGATACATTTGAAATACTTAACGAAATTTGTGAAACACGGGACATATCCGTGGCAAAGGGGATGGCTTTTCAGGATGCAACTAATCTTGCAGAGCTTAAAATATCGAAAAAATATCATATTACTTTCAAAAGTGTAAAGAATCTGATTAGAACTTGATAAGATAACACCTTATTTTGTATATTTTTTTAACTAAACCCCTTTATTAAAGTGGTAACGGTCTATAAAAAATGTGTTGTTGGATCTGATGGATAAATTTTTACGCTAAAAATATTCATCTATCTGCCAGGATTTTTGTAAAAAGACTTACTCTCGTAGAATAATTGCGCCACCACATTCAATAAAAATCGATTCAATATCATGAAATGGTGTGGGAAAGAAAGACCCAATCTCAATACAATCACTTGCAACCATAATTGGAAGATCATCCAGACGTATAGGATATCCCTTAAAAACACCGTCACTCATATTATTATTAAACTCCTGATAATACTTGTTTTTTCAATATTTGAAATCACAAATAAAATAAACATATTCCTATATTAATTATACCAATGATACTAGCTAAAGAAGTAATTGTTCCTTTAAAGTAACGAGATAACTGCTGCCCATATTATAAATGCTGCTACTCCAGTAATAATCAATATCAAGAAACTTTTTTGCACTTTTTTATTCAGTTTTTCTGAACCAGAATATTTCACTAAAATAATCTTGTTGGAGGTACTGATAACGCTTGCCAATATCGCCACAAGTGCTGCTGTTGCCGGGGTTATTGAACCTTTAAAGGCCAGAGCACCTATTGATGCCGTAACTGCAGCAGAACTGACTAAACCACCCAATGCTAACGAAAAGACCCCAATTGATCCGAAATTAAGATTCATGTAGTTGGCCAGAATGATCAGCACTACAAACCCAAACCCGAATTTAAAGGCAGGTTTCAGAGCAAATGGTGATTCGATCTCAAGGGTTTCAAGTTTTTCCTGGTCTGTTCTTTTTTCCTTAATGGCTAACCCCAGGTTAACAGTAGTGAGTAATAACTGGGGTGGGATCATCATCATCAAAACCTTTCCTGATGGATCAACAATAAAAGCTATTATCAGGTTTCTGATGAGCATAGTTGCATTTGATAACACAATACCCTGATAACAGACATTGATATAGGTCTCTTTTTTCTTTGCAAGAGATGCCAGGGCACCAGTTGTAGCTTCACTGTTTACTAAACCACCTATTAGACCTGACATAGGTATTCCACGATCAGGTCCAGCCGTTTTCATAAGCAGGAAGCTTATAAAACTGAGAGCGGAAACAATCACAACAATACCCAATGCATATCTTAGATTTATTACGTCCATGATAACAATATTCGGGGTCATAGGGAACAGAATGAATATTATTATCAAGAATTGGACCGCATTTGTAACCTCATCCTGATTCAGGTTTGTAGCAAATGTTTTGAGAGCCGATTTTTCCACCAACAAGAATGCAACAGCTACTGCACTCATGGTTGCAAATAAATAATAATCATAGGAAACCAGCACTCCCATTAGAAAAACAAAGAATAATGCAATCCCACCCGTAGTTCCCACTTGCCGGTAGACTACATTTTTAACATAGATCATGACAGTGGAGACGATAATCAGGAATAACGTGGTCAAATACAAAATTGAAAATGCATTTTGATGTATGGCAATATATGTACTTAACATCCCCAAAATCGAAGCTATAGTAAATGTCCTGGCCCCTGCAAAAATATCTCCACGTATTGATTTGCGTTCCCTTTCTATACCTATAAGGATGCCTATCAACGCAGCAAGTCCGAACTTTTCAAAAAAATCATAGGTTACCGGATTGATAAGTGCTAACCATTGATTGGCTGTATAAACGATCAATGTTGATAAATCGTACATATGGGATACGCTCACGGTATGATTATTATAATGACGTCATTACAATTTATAAGAGTACCGTAGAATACCTGGTTTAGTCCAAATAGTATAAATGTAATCCATCATAATCTATATTGATTAATAAGGAGGGATTTATATCGAAGATCAAACGATCAAGAAAGAGAAGTTGTTCAAAAGTAAGACCGACCATGTGATATGGGGTGTATGTGGAGGTATCGCAGAATATTTTAAGGTAGATCCTGTGATCGTGAGATTGGCATTTGTAGTGCTCATTCTTCTTGATGGGGTTGGTATCCTGTTGTATATTATTTTAGCCATCATAATGCCTGATGCAGAACAGGCAGAACTGCCGCAAAAAGACATAATTGAAAAGAATATAGAAGGGATGACCGAACAGGTGAAAGGGGTCATTGAGAGGATGGAAAATGAAGCACCAGCGCAGAAAAAATCAGAAAATTCTACATGGCTGGGTGTAATCCTGATATTGCTTGGTGCTTATTTCCTGCTGCATAGTTTTCACCTTTTGAGCTGGGTGCGTTCTGATCTGTTCTGGGCCTTGTTATTAATATTGATCGGCATAGCACTCCTCGTCAAACGCGCGGTGAGATGAATGAAGCAGCGATCCGGGATATTGGGTCCCTTAGTCCTGGTTATAATTGGCTTATTACTGCTGTTAAACAATATGGGGATGCTCCCCCTGGGATTTTGGGGTACTGTCTGGCGTTTCTGGCCTGTGATCCTTATTCTTATTGGTCTTGATATTCTGGCAACACATAGTGAATCAAGAAAGACATACATTCTCTTTATCCTGCTTGGGATCGTCATCGTGGCAGGGGTTATTGCAATTTCAATAACCTGGCAGGCCGCACAACAGGTAGAGGCCCGAAGTGGCCAGGACCTGAACGGTGCACAAAGCATGACCCGGATATTCATTGATTTGAGTAATGCCAATTTCAGTGGTGCCCATTTGGAGAGTTCCAGATTTATTTTTGCAGATATGAATAATGCAAACATGGAAGGTGCCAGTCTGAAAGGAGCCGTCCTGGTCTTTGTTGATCTGAATAATGCCAATCTTAAGAATATGGATGTTGAGGATGCCAAGTTCATTTTTGTGGACATGAGCAATGCCGAACTTGAAGGTACTGACATGAATAGAGCTAACCTGATCTTTACTCTGGGTGGTTGAACTGCTGGATAAAATCAGAAATAAAACATCAATAATGGCAGCATTAGTACACCCATTGCATGGGTCCGCCTGACCTTAAGATACGGCGCCAGCATCCCAACAGGTATAGCCGCCGCATACACCACAAGCCCGAACCAACCGGTAAAAATAAGGACAATGATTGTAAGTCCGGTCAATACAGACATGCACAGCCATTTATAATTTATTTTAACTAACAGGGGCAATATCCGATCACCCAGGTAAATTGTTGTGAAATATGCAGCTATTGATACCATTACGATTATTATCAACATCAAGGCCATTAATTCGCTATCCAGGGTTATGCCGTCTAACACATCAGAGATGGCCACCATAGCACCACTGCGTGTTCTCCCAATGACATATAGTGCGACCAATCCATAGATGGCGTTGGCAGTGTTCACGCCAGAAATGGAAACAATGAACTCCCTGGCAGAATCTTCATCAGAATAATCTTCCTTCACACCCAGCCTGGCCAGTACAGTTGCCACAGCAGATGTGATACCAGGCAGCCAGGCCACAAATGCCCCGGCAGTACTGCCGATTACCATACCTCTTAGAATGCGTTTTGGGGCAAGTACCAGACGGGATGAGACCTGTATGGGAATTACAGTATCGTTGAGCATACTTATTACAAGCATAGACGCACCGAACAGCCCACTGAACAGCGGCATGAGGATCGATGGGCGTCCCAACTGGATGAGGGGTTCAATTAATGCTTCAGATCCCATTGCAAACATTCCCAACATGCCTGATATTATGAAGAGTACGGCTGCATAGCCTCTGTATTTCATCCGTACCAATGAACCCTGGCCTTCAATTATCTCCCCCTTTTCGGTATAGATCAATAGCAATACAATGAGCAGCAATATCCAGCCAATATACTGGTCAACCATTGGGTATATACTGGAAAAGAATAATGCCATTGGCATTATCAATACCAGTGAGACTACTATTGAACCTGCACTGCCCAGTGCAGATAACCTGACAGCCTCCTGACCAAACCCATCGAGAAGTAATTGATGTCCCGGAAGTACTGCAAGGGAAGTATCTGGCTCTGGCGCGCCTAAGAATACTGAAGGGATAATATCAATAAATGTGTGGGTCAGGGCATTTGAGATAATTACGACAGCTATGCATACAGGGGAGAAACCTAAACCATCCAGCAGGGGTGCAAAAGCAGCAAGGATGAAGGCGAAGGTGTTCGTGTGAATGCCAGGTACCAGGCCGCTGATAATACCCAGTACAAAACCCAGTATAATTGAAATAATAAGCATGCTGGTATTCATTTTAACGATCCCTTGTTATTATAGAAAAAATCATTTCAAATACACTCGGGGTATGGAAATTAGATTATATGATAAAAATATTTTGGAAAATGCTTTTGAGAAAATTTATCAGAGGATGAAATTGAAGAAATATTCGGTGTTCTTCTGCGATAATTGTTTTGATCACGTCAAAGACTTCGGATTTCGCTAACTCTCAAATCCGAGGTATTGGGGGGTGCATAAGGATTTTTAATTTTCTTTCGTTGTTCTGACTATTGACATTAAAAAATGAGGTTCGTTAAAAGTATGAAATGAGAAAAAAGGTATCTTATATTTCAAACTCTTCAATAGCTTTACTTATGCTCAAAACTTCAATTATCTTTTCATCGTTTATTTTATCAAAATGTCTGTCATTAGTGATTAAAACCCCATTATGTTGAAGACATGTTGCAGCATGATAGATATCTATTAATTCATCTTCTGGAAAATATAATTTACAGAGGCGCAGAAACTTTTCATCCACATCTAACACCTCAGTATTATCTATTAATTTCTTGAGAATCTCTTTTCCTTGCTTTGACTCAAAGATCTGCGCGTACTTTTTCATTTCCATAATTAAGAATTCATTTCCAATGAGAGAAATATTTATATTATCGATCAGATCTAAAAGTAGCTTTAGCGATGTGGTTTCCTTTTTAGGGTTCTTTATGGCTGCGATAAACAGATTTGTGTCAACCAAAAACCGACGGATGTTTTGTTTTGATTTTTTCTTTGATGTCACTATGCACATTACCAATTACTTCATCGATATCAATGTTTTTAAAGTCTATTTCGAGTTGATCCGCCAGCTCTTTGATGTTTATCTTCTTGATAATCAAAATGTCATTATCAACATCTGCTATGAGTAGCTTAGAACCTTCATTAAGCTTCAGTTTTTTACGTATAGCTCCAGGAATAACTATCCTTCCGGCTTTATCGATGTTAATGATCTCCACATTATACCATTATGGTATTATGACACAATAATCATTTGGTAGAACTATCAATTATATATCTACTTAAGAATGGAAGAATGAGATTATTTTCGGTCTTTTTGATATGAAAACCGTGACCTGATCCACTTCTACAATTTTCATAATGGCTTATATTATCTCACGATGCACAAATTCCATCGTCTGAAGTCAACGACCTCGGATTCGAAAAACGGGGCATTAGGGGATGCTCATGTTTTCTCCGCTGCAGCGAGAAATGCTTTGCTTAGTCGCTTAACGACTAATCAAAATTAAAATTATGATGCAAAAGTTTAAGTGTATCTCAATTTATTCAAATTATTTTATGTTGTGTCTAGTTTATATTTTTTGATTGCTAGCCACAACACCTTTTGAATTTCACACCGCTACCGCATGGACATGGTTCGTTTCTGCCAATTTTTCTTTCACGCTTAGGAGTTCCTTTGTCATTTTGCTCTTCTTCAACCACCTTTAATGTCGGGCTATAAAATAATACTCCATTTTGATATTCTATTTTTTTTTCGTAACCAGGTTTAAGGGTCTTCAAAACCTCATGTGCAATTTGTCTAATCGCTGCAAGTTCTGGTTTATTTATAATTTTTTGTTCTGTACCATTAACAGTATAGACAAAACCCAAACCATTTCGTGATATATCTGCATATGTTTTATCAAGAGACGAATCAACGTGAGCACCTCCATCCTGATTTGCTGCAGTTGTAATTAAATCTTTTCGGGAAAGTTTATGACCTTGTTCATCTGAAAAAACAATTTTTTCCCACCAACTTTCAAATTCAATCATTTTAGCAACGTTAGGTGGAATATTGTCAAGATTTGCAACATAACGGGCTTGATGTGGTTCACTTAAAGTAGATATTAAGCCTCCATGATTCAGTATGTTATTTGAGTCAAAATCTGAGGAAGTATCATAAAAATCTAGTTTTTTTCCAATTTGGTTTAAAAGTGAATGAGAGTTTTTAGTATCATGAACTAATATGCGAATATTAAGAGCAAGCCTTTTAGCTTCTTCTTCCGCGCCAGCGTCAAAGGATTCAGCGGAAGATTCAATAAATGATATCTGTTCTATCAAATGACTCTTAAGTTCATCTGAAGATAACGGTATTTTCGGCATTTTCATTATCCTGTAAAATTTTATCGGGTTTCTTTTGCTTTTTATTAAGTATGTCTTTAATAACGATCTCCGTACTGAAAGTACGAAGTCTTATTCTACTTAAAAATGGTGATTTGTTGCTATGAATTCTGTTTAAATTGAGATGCACCCAGAAAAAAACTCGATTAGAGGTTGGAGTATCTATCTGGCTACATCAAAGTTCCTATTGTTTGATAGTGGGAATATGGACAATCAGGGCACAAGCACCCCCTCCGAAGCGGTCATTATACGCTAACTGGACCATAATCCTTTCCACGTAAGCGCGTATTAGTAGATAGTATATTCTCATTGCACTTTTTTTTTTAAAAAAATACTTTGGAGAAAATTTGATGCGCAAAAGTAAAAGGAAATTCTCGAAGATTAGTCAGAGGTTGAACTTGAAGAAATATTCGGTGGTCCTCTGAGATAATGGTGTTTAATCAGTAGAGTAAAAGAGTGGCTTTAGCCACCCCCCTCACAAAAAAAGCACTCGCCCAGCGCTCAAGTCCGATACCACAAAATCCCCACCTATCCCAGCAGCCACTTCCACAGCGGCACAAACTCTATATTGCTGCCTTTGAAGTTTTCCTTAGCTTCATAATCCCAGGTGATTACGAGCAGATTTTTGCATTCCAGTTCTTTTGAGGCCTTGACCAGGGATTTTAACTCCCGCTCTTTTGTTTCAATATCCTCAATGTCATAGCATACCTGTATCAACTGCTTAACCCCATGTCCCTGTGCCAGGACAAAATCCACTTCTATTCCTGATGTTTCTTTCCAGTAATATATCTCAAGTATGGGGTCAAAGTAGTGCTTTTTTCTTAACAGCTCAGTTGCCACAATATTTTCTATTCTTCTTCTCCTGTCTTCTATGCCGTTCAGAATCACGAACCCAATATCCACCAGATATATTTTAGGTATGCTCCCCTCAACTTCCCTAACACCTTTCCCGTATTTCCTGATAAGGAATATGAAATTTATATCTTCCAGGTAATAGAAATATTCGTAGACCTTTACATGGCTCAGTGACACTTTTGCCGAAAGCAGGTAATTCCCTAATTTCCTGACCGACAGCTCCCTTGCAAAATTTCTTACAAGAGATTTTATCATAAATTTTAGGGCAGATATCTTTTCAATACCATATCTTTCAACAAGGTCACGGTAGACCATCAGGTCGATATATTCTTTCAGCAGTCCTCTTTCAGATTCTATTTACGGAAACTCGGGTTTGAAATTTTTTGCAACCAGGAATTCCCTGAAAGATAGCGGGAACAGGTTATACGATAATGTCCGCCCCCTCAGACTGGTGGCTATTTCCCTGGATAACATTTTTGAGGATGAACCTGTCAGGAATATCCGAACATTTTTCTTTTCGATAAGCCTTCTGATAAACTTCTCCCAGCCTTCAATCTCCTGAATTTCATCAAAGAAGAGGTAAAGTATGTCAGCATCAGGATTTATCTTGTAGTACAGCTCGACTATCGTTGAGAGGTCACTTGTTGTTAGTTCGCTGAGTCGTTCATCTTCAAAGTTTATGTAAAATATTCGGTGTTCCTATGCGATAAAGGTGTTTAATTACGTCACTGACTCCTCGATCAATCGGGAAACATGACGAACCGACACAAGTTTACTCTTTTTTTCTAACCATTAACTATATCCATACATACCTCTATATGGTCAAGTCATAAAATAAAAATTTTAACATTAAAAGAGTATCGAGACTATGCTAAAGAGCATGGAATGGAACTCTGGAAAGTGTTTGATAATTTATTAATAAAATATTTGAAATCGAGGAGATCAAATGCGAAATAATATTTTCACTCATATCTTAATTTTAACAACCATCATTGCAATGGTAATGATTAGCGGGTGCACACAAAATAACGAAGAGAATAATAAAGATCTGCAGACGCCAACTCCTGATTTTACTGCTGATTCAACTCTCACCGGAACAATGATACCTGAGGACGGTAAATTCATATACAGGAATGCTACTGTTGAGGAAATTCAAATAATGATACTAGAATCATTCCCTGTTCAGATAAATGTAGTTGCCAATGGTTATTTTCCTGACAGATGTACAAAAATAGATCAGATAATCAAGAATATAGACAA
>DATKUV010000098.1:0-3770 GCA_035530415.1 Candidatus Nanoarchaeia archaeon
CAACCGGATATTCAGGTTCCGGCATTTTACCCGGCTTCTGGAAAAAGGTGGCGAGCTTGAGCGGTTCGCTTACATGAATAAAATCCCGGACAGCCTTACAAGAATGAGATCTGTATTTGAAACATTGAAAACTGACGACAATAATGTGCTGGTAATGGATACAGGGCCGGCAGCTATTTGCGGTGCTGTATTAGATATCCCTGATGACCCGGTCCTCGTTATAAATATAGGCAACGGGCATACCATTGGTGCAGTAGTGTCTGAAAATAGGATGCTGGCAATATTCGAGCACCATACAAGGCAGATGGATGCTCAAAAACTGGATAATTACATTGTGCAATTATGCGATGGAAATTTGAATTTTGATGACGTATTTAACGATGGAGGGCATGGTTGCCATATCCAGGAAACAGTAGGTTTCGGAAATATCAGATCAATTATAGTAACAGGACCCAACAGGCAGATTATGGAAGACTCCGCATTTGATGTAGAATTTGCAGCACCATTTGGAGACATGATGCTTACAGGATGTTTCGGGCTTGTTGAGATGTTTAAACGAAAAATTGAATTAATGCCCGATTAGATCCAGAAATCTACATTTTTATCCTGCCGATATCCAGATAAGAAATTGTCCCCCTGGATTCCCAGGCAAAAATCATCTGTTTTTTAACACTATTTGCCAGTCTCACTGCCCTGGAGAGTTGTGGCAAGCTAAAAGTATAATTATTATCTAACGCATGAACTAGGAATTCAGAATGAAGCATCCCTTTTTTTTGATCTACCTTTTTGTAAACACGGTAATGGCTGCCGAATTTATATCCGGTCTTAACCACCATTCCTTTTTCTCTAAGATCTTTATAAACAGCTAACTTTTTCGGGAAATCAGATTCCACCATCACTGCCTGGTCGGCAAAATCATTAGTGGTCAGGATCCTGCCTTTACTGTCTCTGATCTCTATTACCTCCTTGCCCAGCAGATATGCAGCCTCTATAAGTGATAACTGAAGACGTATTTCATCAAGTGGCTTTCCATATAGGAATTCATTGTGTAATTGGGCAGATGAATCACTATCCCACACCATGACCCTATCTTCCAATAACGATGCCCTGATCGCAGGACCTGGTCGTACACTGCCCATATCTCCTTTCATGCTGCGCAATTTAGCCCCGTAGAAGGTGATCTCACTCTCTTCATCCACTACTGCCATGATAAGTTCTTTTTTCACATTTGAGGCCGTTTCTACCTGACGAACCAGATCAGTTAGCAGCATAGGCTGCCGTTCAGACAACACGTAAACAAAATATTTTGACGGAGTCTTTCCAGGACTGCCGCCCCTGGGATATACCCTGAAATCAGTAACACCAGGCTTAATAAAATAACCCCTCTCACGCAGGTCTTTAAAAACAATATATTTCACTTCGAAATTACCAGTCCTGCTGCTGGCCTCGCACATGAATCCTTCAAAATCAAGTTTCCTGTTTTCACAATTCACTGTAATCTTGCCTTTATAGATAAGGTAGGCTGCTTCAATTAGAGTAAGTTCAAGGACATCACCCTTTGGCTGACCGTAATAACTGGTGTCATAAAGGATTTCCTTAGAATCTATCGGCAGCGTGACAATCTCATCAATCAAGCTACCTGAAAATGTATTAATGTTGCTCATCCTTTTCATCTAATAGTTAAGTCAATTAATTAGTCTTTCTAAAAAATCGATAAAATATCGACCCTTGGAGTATTATTAATCGTAAGATATTTATTATACTATTTCATTTGGTTATTCCAAACCCAAAATTAGGGAAATATGAATAGGAGAGATAATAAATATGCCAGCAAAAGTTGATAAAGATGAATGTACAGGTTGCGGAACATGTGTGGAAGAATGTCCAACAGAAGCTATCTCATTGAATGATGATGATATTGCTGTTGTCAATGCTGATGACTGCACAGAATGCGGATTATGCGTGGACTCATGTCCAACCAACGCAATAAAACTGTAATGGCTGAAACAATCAAAGTAGGGGTTCTTGGGGCAACTGGAGCAGTAGGACAGAGGTTTGTTCAGGCCCTGCAAGACCATCCATGGTTTGAAATTTCTGCCCTTGCAGCGTCTGAGCGATCAGCGGGAAAGAAATACAAAGACGCTGCTAACTGGCGACTTGAAAGCCAGATGCCTGAAGAAGCAGCTAATCTCGAAGTAGTACCTATTGATACAAAATCCGTAGATGCTGATATTGTATTCTCAGCACTGCCTGCAGATATAGCAAAAAAGGTAGAATCAGATTTTGCGAAGGCAGGATGTCTGGTAGCAAGTAATGCCAGTGCTTTTAGAAAAGATTCTGATGTACCTCTTATGATACCAGAGGTCAATCCCGAACACCTGGGCCTTATTGATGTCCAGAGGGACAATAGAGGGTGGGACGGATGTATAGTTACCAATCCTAACTGTACTACGATCATGTTCACAGTTACACTTAAACCACTGATGCAATTTGGTATCGAGAACCTGACAGTTGCTTCCATGCAGGCCATATCCGGAGCCGGATATAATGGTATACCAGCCATGAGTATTCTGGAGAATGTGGTGCCTTATATCGGCGGCGAGGAAGAAAAAGTGGAAAACGAGCCTAACAAACTGTTGGGTGAATTCGATGGAAGCCAGGTCATTCCAGCCAATATCAACATCAGTGCCAGTTGCCACCGGGTACCGGTAATGGATGGTCATCTTGAAGCCCTGTGGGTCGATATGCAGGACCATCCTTCACCTGAGCAGGTGCGACAGGCATTTTTAGACTTTGACCCTGGATTATCAGATCTGCCAAGTGAACCAGACCCTGTCATAATTGTTCGGGATGAACCCGACAGGCCCCAGCCGAGACTTGATAGGAATGCCGGAAATGGTATGGCTGTATCAGTAGGTCGGATAAGGGAAGGGATCAGGTATATTGTAATGGGTCATAATACAATTCGTGGCGCTGCAGGAGCCAGCGTGTTGAATGCTGAATTGATCCGAAAGAAAGGGTATATCTGAGCTTTCAGGTTACCTTTTTCATTTCATTTTATTTAGATATTTGTTAATACCAGAATTATATGTATATATCCTATCTGGCTGTGTCAGAGACTTTTTATTATTTTATGGGCGATCCGTAAAACCGCAGAGTAAGCAAAAACAATTACACGGCATATAATGGAACTGGAAAATAATGGTATAAAAAACGGGTACTGGAGCTCTCTCTCAAAGGTGATACAAGACAATTGAAGAAAAAAAAGTGGAATAATTATCTATTCCACAAAAGGATTCTCATATTTTAGAATGGACTCAGCCACTTCAACCCTCATAAGATCAGGTGGGGGTACTTTCCCGCTCTGCAGCAAATCCCTCATCTTGGTCCCGCTGAAATTGACGATATCATCACCTTCATGGGAGCATATCTTATCATTTGCTATGCTGGCACACTTGTTGCAGTAGAAGAACGAGCGGAAGAACATAGGCTGGATATCCAGATCTTCGAATTCATTAAAAATCTCATGGGCTGCAAAAGGATGGTAGTAGTCGCCTACACCGGCATGGTCCCGACCTACAATGAAATGGGTGCAGCCGAAATTCTTGCGCACAATTGCATGGAAAATAGCTTCCCTGGGTCCTGCGTATCGCATCTCGGTCTGGAATATGGACATTGTGGCCCTATCATGCGGGAAATAGTTATCAAGCAAGGCATTGTATGAGTCCAGGATCACGTCATCCCTGAAATCCCCGCTCTTTTTCTTTCCG
>DATKUV010000099.1:0-8301 GCA_035530415.1 Candidatus Nanoarchaeia archaeon
AAATGTTCGCTGACAGTTATCCACATGAACTGAGCGGTGGTATGAAACAGCGTGTGGCCATTGCCAGGGCGCTGGTTAATGACCCCAAGATTCTATTAATGGATGAACCCTTCGGCGCAGTGGATGCTCAAACCCGCAACATGTTACAGCAGGAATTATTGAAGATTTGGGAGAAGGAAAAAAAAACCATTATGTTCATAACCCACAGTGTGGATGAAGCTGTATTTCTGGCAGACCGGGTAGTGGTATTTACAGCCCGCCCGGGAAAGATCAAGGAAATAATCAACATTGATCTGCCCAGACCCAGGGACCGTACCAGCCTGGAAGCAAATATTGTCCGCGAGCGATTATTATCGTCATTAAGTAGCGAGATAATGGCGGCAATAGACTAATATATACAAAGTGGCAATCATATTTAGTTTTTAAATATATAAAAATGGACGAACTCATGGAATTATCTATCCAACCTATCAATATCAAAGTCGGAAAGAACAAAGTTGTATTAAACAATCTGGATGCTAAAGAATTGGGGGTAAATGCAGGAGACAGGGTCAGGATAAAAGACCATGGATTTATTACTGCTATTGTAGACACTACAGATGATATGATAAGCCAGGGTACTATCGGAGTTTATCATGAGATTATGCAACATATTGACACTACAAGCACCGTTGAAATTACTCCTGCAACTAAACCTGCTTCCGTAGGCACTATTAAAAAGATAATGAATTCTGAGAAGATAAACCGGGAAGAGATCTATGAACTGGTTGGGGATATTGTTAAGGAAAGTCTAAGCGATGTTGAGATGGCTGCTTTTATTACGGCTACGCATATGAACTGCCTGCCCCCCCAGGAAACTGAATGGCTGACCCGCGCCATGATCGATACTGGTGAAAAGATCGAGTTTGATGTTCACCCCATTATGGATAAGCATAGCATCGGTGGTGTGCCCGGAAATAAAATATCATTATTAATTGTCCCAATAGTAGCAGCAGCAGGACTTCTGATTCCCAAGACCAGCAGCAGAGCCATAACTGGTGCGGGCGGGACCGCAGATCTGATGGAGATCCTTGCTCCAGTGGAATTTTCTGCTGATGAGATAAAATCCATGACTGAAAAAGTAGGCGGCGTGATCGTTTGGGGAGGTGCTACCAATATCGCACCCGCTGATGACAAGCTGATCAGGATAGAATATCCGCTGTCTCTTGACCCAAGCTGCCAGCTACTTGCAAGTATCATGGCAAAAAAAGGCGCGGTTGGTGCCGATTGCGTGGTAATTGACATTCCAGTGGGAATCGGGACCAAAATGAAGAATGTAGAAGAAGGCAGGGCACTTGCCAGGGGTCTTATCGATCTGGGGGCCCGGCTTGGAATGCAGGTGGAATGTGCCATGACATACGGAGCTTCCCCGGTAGGCAGGACCGTAGGGTGCGGGCTTGAAGTTATTGAAGCGTTAAAAGTTTTAGAGTCTATGGAAGGCCCCAACAGTCTTATTCATAAAAGTTTGGGACTTGCCGGTTTGTTACTTGAAATGGGCGGTGTAGCTCATAAAGGTGAAGGCAGGGCCATGGCTCTTGGGATATTAAAGTCTGGAAAAGCACTTGAGAAATTCCGTGAAATAATCGAGATACAGGGCGGCAATCCTAATGTAACCTCAAAAGACATTCCTCTTGGTGAATATACCACAGATATCCTGGCCCCATCTCAAGGTTATGTTGTAGAATTCCATAACAAGCGGATAGTTGAGATTGCGAGACTCCTTGGTGCACCAAATGATAAAGGCGCTGGTGTTCAGATCCATAAGAAGAAAGGACAGACTGTGAAAAAGGGAGAATCGATCTTAACACTTTATGCCGAGAAAGAATGGAAACTCACTAATGCCATTAACAGTGCAAAAAAGGATATGCCTATTTTAGTTGAAGGAATGCTGCTGGAGACTGTTTCAGGGCACAGTCATATTTAATCAAGCTTCGATGTATTCGGTTCTTGGTTTGAGTTCATATTCCACAAGGTCGGTTTCCAGATTAAAGGAGTAAAAGAATATTACCGCCCCTTCCGGGACCTCTTCCCAGAGGTGAGCGTCAACACATTTCGCTCCAAACTCTTCCACAAGACCTTTGTATGTAGCCGCCTCGATCTTTATGATGTTTACCGCAACATCTTCTAATTGATTATTCCTGGAATTTTTTACTCTGTATACACCTTTATTGAATAATTTGGGTGAAACAAGGGTACAACTTCCTTTTTCAATAACTTCTTCGATCCTTGTCGGGTCAAGTTCCAGTATACATCCTATTCTTGAGATATCAATCTTTTCAACCACGTAGAAACCACCAAAAAATTATCATTCGGGTTAATTATGTTATGAGATGATACAATATTTAAATTGTACGATTGTGTATGATTTGATTTTTTTCAAATAGTAAGTTTAATTACTATTCAAGTTAATCTCTTAACTGGTGAGTTTTTAATGACTGAAAGAAAATATTTGATAGAAAGTAAACAGTATCTAGATAAGGATGGTAAGCCTACATTTGACAGCTGGATCACTTCAGCCAAAGTGATCGAAATAAAACATGAAGACCATTATCTAATCTTTTTCCCATTAGAAGGGGAATGTGCGGGAAAGAAGCATTACATCCCGTTTTCAAACATCCATGTAGTACGAGAATTATAGTATTTTTTTCTTTTTTCCGATACTAACATTATTACTTAACCAGGTCACTCTTTCTAAAATGAATTAATAATAACTACGAATCCATTCGCAGTTTAAGCAACTCTTAAGTCTTTTTATGTTAAAATAATGGTTAATGGAGGTATAAATATTATGTTATCCAAAAATAAAGGATTAATTCCAAATAAAAGGCTTAAAATCAATTTATTGTCTGGATTAACAATTCTAGTTTCAATAATGATTTTATCGATTCAGGTAATCTCGGCAGAGGCTTCTGATTATCCAAACAGTGTACCAATCTCACCAAATGACCCCCCTACAATAGATGTTGTAATTCTGCTGGATTCCACTGGCAGCATGGCCGATGAAATACTTGCGATCAAGAGCCATATACAAAATATTGTTAAAGAAACTATGAGTGGTTCACCACAACCAGTAGTCAGGATAGGTATTGTTACATACCGGGATCATCCTCCCGAGGACAATAGTTATGTCTACAAAAAATATGATCTCACCAGGGATATTGATGGTCTAATGGATGGGCTGCATGATATTGAGGCCAGAGGGGGGGGCGATGGTCCGGAAGCTGTTGCAGACGGTCTTCACGTAGCAGTAAATATGATGGACTGGTCAGATTATGCTGAAAAGATCATTTTCCTGATCGGAGATGCACCCCCACACGGCGTTGGAAACAGTGGTGATAGTTCATTCCAACAGGGCTGTCCAGTTCATTATGATTACCTGGCAGAAGTTGAACAAGCAGTAGATCTGGGTATAACTATACACACTATCGGATGCAGTGGTATTGAGGATTATGAGAATAGTGTGGACGTGTTCAAGGAGATTGCCAGAAAAACCGGCGGAGAATATTACCCCTTGAAATACCAGAGGGTAATTGCAGTGGAATATTATGAAACTGAACATGTCGCTGAAGAATATGCTGATGTATCCCGCGATTCCACTTACGACGCTGAATCAGGAACGATCCTTGTAAACAACCTGAAAGGATTTGCAGGTTCTGCCATGAAATCAGCCGCGATGGAGGCAGGTGTCAGTTATTCGGATACTGGAAATGAAAGCAATATTCCTGACCTTCCTGGCCCATCCATGATCACATCACTATTAATGACTGCATCTGCCGTATTAATTGCACGACGTCATGGATGAGACTGATCAAGTTTAACTGATTCATTGGGCCTGGTGTACCACGGCAGGGCCGCCAGAGCCCCAATGATGCCATTGCCTTCTAACCATATCTGGACATTCTTTGATTGTGCGGTCTCTAAAGCATACTGTTTTGTTAGTAATTGTGTCCTGCATTTTTTGCTATATTCTTCCAGGGGTGCTGCATCAAAATCGTCCAGCACCACCATTCCAGTTTGATCAGATACACTATATTGTTCTAACCCTGACCTGATACCCTCAAGTAAATTATGCTTCGCCTTATCATTCACGCATCCGAATTCAAGCACAGCAGAAACACAATTCTGGGTCCTGGAGGGAGCAGGAAATAACTGTACCAATGCATGGGAAAGGTACCTGGCATCAGCAGCATCGAGGGATGATGCGATATTGTGGGCCAGTGTCCAGGTGGCTCCTTCTTCCTTATTATCAGTGTCATCAATGCCCACCAGCAACCGTTCAAGTCTTGGCACCACGATTGTCCCTTTGGCTGCCTTGCCACCACCTGATTCAGTGATATCGGAGCGGAGTACACCTTTACTATTAGCGCGGCATACAGTAGCTCCCACACCTCCACCTCCCAGCCCGGCATACGTGATCTTTACCTCGTTACCATTCACAATTACTGATTCTATACCTGCAGCAGCAACCGAAGCCTGCAGTTTAAGTTCAGAAGTGCCAGCTTTTGCGCGGTAACGGATCATATTTCCAATTGACCTTACATCCAGAACCTGTGGGCTGCTTGCATAATGGTGCATGGTCCAGGCCGAACCGCCAAAACAAGTTGATTTCTCTATCACATCTACAAGTTCATTAGTGCAGTTGCAGATTGCATATATTCCATCATAAGTAACTGTGTAAGGGTCGCTCAATTTCATTATATTGCACCAGTGTTAGTTGTGAAATAACATTTTATATTTAAAAGATTATGCATAATATATCAGGATCAATGACTAAAAGTAAAAACTGTTTTGTAATCACCGGTTAATTATAACAATGGTGACATTTTGAGTAGAGACAAAGGTCTTGACGGCAAATTAAAAGCAATTACTGTTCTGAAACTTGAAAAACAAAGGATCGGATGGTCTCCAAAACTCAAAAGAAGTGTTTTTATCGATGAATCCACAAACATCGAGACGATCCAGGAATTAAAAAGGCTCAGGGAAGCAGATGTATTGACAGTATATGACCAGTTGGAAGACCGCACTATGTTCCTTGAACTTGATGCCCTGGAACGTGTACAATTTGACGAGGTATATTCCAGGTACTTGGAACTCGGAGGTCAGGTCATTTATTCTCGAAAAAAGAAGGGGCGAAAAACACACACGTTATTCAGGCTCGATGAAGAGTATGGAAAAACTGCTGAAATGGATGTTCCTGAAAAAAAGTCGCTTTTTTAAGTAATATCTAGAATTCATCATCCTGTGCGTAACTGCGGCCTATCATTAATGCAAGCTCGGCTTTCATTAATTCTCTGCCAAGGTATGATGCATGATCCAGCCTTGAAACTAAACCCATGTCAAGTATGGTATCAAAGACCTCTCTGGCATTATCTCCAACAATGGTATATTTTGTATGCTGGGCAATAATCCGACCTGGTCTAATAGATCCCTCCAGAACCCTACTTTCACTGATACTTATCTTGAAACTGCCTGCCGGGTCCCGAGTCCATTGAAATGACGCTTCAGCCCCTATATACTCCTCAGGAACCATATCAAATGACCTGAATCGTTTTTCCTTCAATCTCAGAAGATCCAGTCCAAGGTCTTTTGGCGGGCTTTTGCGCTGTCCTGCCAGAGTCATCATATTTGCAGCTGTCTTGAGTTCATTAATACTGCCCTGGGTTTTATCGCTATATTCCGGAGTAAATAAAATATCTACACCCAATTCCCAACCCAAAGCAGTAAGCATTGCATTTATGCCGACCGAATCTACATCCATTAACTCTGTTACATTACCTACTCCAAAGAAAGTGGGGATGTCGGGACATTCCTGTTTAAATTGCCTGTAGCGGACCATCGAATCCACTATGTTTTCTCCTGGTGGATCCAGTACAGGATCAGCAATAATCTTAGAAATTCCCAAGCTTTTAGCTGATCTGATGTTGGCAAACAGGCTCTCTAATCCACCTTCGCTGTCAGGGATAACTACAGCAGCAATGTTTTTCTCTGATATGATCTGGCCCACAGCAGCTATATTATCTGAGTTCAGGCTGAGTACAAGGTCCACTCCCGATTCAACTGCAGCAGAAATAAGTTCAGCATCTAACGTATCTATACTCAGAGGCACTTCATAGATCTCCCTGGCAGTTTCGACTGCAGCGCGGACTTCAGCAGGTGTAGCTGCCATTCCCACACCCAGATCTATGATGTCAGCCCCTTTTGCCTTGAATTGGTATATCCTGTTGGCCAGCTCCTTTTTTGAAAGTGAAGTAGCATCTACAACTTCGGCCATGACCTTTATTATGGAACCACCCCCGATCTTTACGTTATCAATCATGAATGCTGGAATGGCAGATTCTTCAATTTCTTCAAGCGATATCAGGGCATTGTCTCGCCGCTTTGTTGTTAAGAGTTCACAGGCAGGAATAGTAGTTGATAATTCTAACTCATTGAGAATTGATATTACCGATCTGAGGTCTATGGCATGTTTGGGACCCAGGCGAACTGGAGTATCCAGTTCCTTTTCAAGACTGGAAAAGTCGGTTGAAACAAGTCCCGGGATGATTATGAGGTCGTATTTTTCGTTTGGCAGTGAATTTTTCAGACGTGTAGGAGTTATAAATGCAGCAATATCAATATCCAATACGAGGACGTCTGCCATATTACCAACAGCGCTTTTTACTGTTTCTGCAGCTTTCCTGGCCGTTGCCACTAACACTCGCATGATAGTCTAATGTTCATAACATGCAAAAAAGTTTGTTGTATTCAATTATGAGTGATTTTCCTTAATCTACAAGCTTCCATCAATAGCTTGACCTGCCTTTTTCTCAAGTGTCCAGGGAAATTAAAAAGTGATTGTTTATTTTATTTGCATTATCCGATCGATTTTTTTTCTTAAGGAAGTTATACTTGATTTATAATTGTTCATAAATTCTTTTGCTTCATATGTGGCAATAGCACCCAAAGTAGAAGGAATGATCATTCTTTCCTGTTCCAGGACCCTTAAAGAATAACGAACTCTATGATTCGGAATACCAGTTTCTTCTGACAATTTCATTATTCCAATTGGACCTTTTAGAATGACATTGTTCAGTATTATTATATGGCGTTCCAATAGTTCCAGTTCAGTTACTACCCTATCCGTTATCATAAACTTAATCAATATTAATTGTAATATGTCATATGAAAATAATGATAGTATTTATTTATTTTGAAAAAGTTGAGTATTAAATAAAAATAGCAAATTCAAAAATAAAAATATAATTCGATTAATAAATCGAATAAAAATAAATAAAGGCATATCTTACGCCTTAAAAAAGATAATTATTTTATTTATCTTTCGTGAATCTACTGAAATTATTCTCCGATTTATTGTATCTATTCTTATTGATCTCTCATTAATATCGATAACCTCACCGGTATGTAACCTATTATCAAATCCCTAAAGTACCTTTACACGATCACCTATCGATATTTTGTTTCCTTTAGAATCTAAAATCAATACGTTCATTCCCACAGATTTTTGTTTTAAGAATTGTAAAATTATACTTTCATCCTGACTTTGACAGGTAAATAATAATATGCAAAAATAAAAATAAGTGCGGGGGACGTGATTCGAACACGCGAACTCCTACAAGACTAGCCCCTCAAGCTAGCGCCTTTGACCTGGCTGGGCGACCCCCGCATTGGGGTTTTTTTTTGTGCTATTGAGCGTAGCGATATGCACGCTTGGATCGAACCTTCGCAAGGTTCAGCTGCGGCAACAACCGCATTGGGGTTTTTTTTGTGCTATTGAGCGCAGCGATATGCACGCTTGGTATAAAAATGCAAGGTCAATAGAACCTTGCAAGTTCCAATTAATCTATTGTAGCAAGTATTTCGTTTAATTGTTTTGCCTTATCAATAATGATGTCAGCGCCCTTGATGATCAGTTCCTTTGACGGATATGAACCGTCAGATTCCATCTGGAATATGAACGAATTCACATCTGAATTAACTGTTATTGCACCGATCTCACAAGCTTCTACACAGAGCTTGCAAAGACTGCATTTTAACGGATCAATAACTGTCAGGACATCATCCTCAATAATTAAGATATTTCTCGGGCATTCTTCCGCACATTTACCACATGAATCACAGTTTTCTGCAATCGTAATTATGGGCATATTCTTGTAACCGCATCCTACTCCAGCCTGCCATTTGGAATGTTTGCGCCCAGTACCCAATTTAGCAATTGCTTCAAGTACTAATTTATGTCTCTCTTTCAATTCAACGATTGGAATC
>DATKUV010000100.1:0-5926 GCA_035530415.1 Candidatus Nanoarchaeia archaeon
CCTGGATACGTGCAGTATTGTCAAACATAATGACTTTATCACGATTGACCACAGGGTGGATATTGTTACGATCACCCTGGATGCCAAAGAGAATTCAAAGACCGATATAGCCATGGATTATGCAGGAGGCACCCTGACCACAAAAAACGATGTGGTGGATACGTTCTCAGGCAGGGATGGGGAATTTGGTTGGGATCCCAATCTGGAAGAAGCCTATACAAAATACAAAGATGTGTTCCATGCCAATGTTCGATCATTTGCAGAGAACATGTACCTCAGTGGAGACCAGAAAGAGGAGACCTATCTGGTAACGGCTCCGGCCTGGCTGGATAATGAAGCACAGGCGGCAGTGGATGAGATCACCCAGCAGATCAGGGACGAGATCCACCTGGACCCAAATATCAATTACCAGACTTACCCCAACCCTGCTGATGCCATGCTGGCGGCGGCGGCTGACCTGACACAGAAGATCGAGGCAAGGCAGCAGGACTATGTGGACAGGGACCGGTACATGAGCGGCAGCAAATACTCCAGTTCCAGCGCCAAGGCCATCAGCCAGGTGCGGGAGTGGTATGTGGACCAGGTGCTATACCAGATTAATGAGCAGTATGGTGGGGCAGCAGGGATGATCAATGACAAGATCGATGAAGAGTTCGGGGATTCGGCAGACGATGTGCGGGAAGCAAACAAAGATGGGGCCGATCTGTTGAAGGAGGCAATTAGTTTTCCAATCGGGCTGACCATGACGGCTCAGCATGTGCAGGATGACGGGACAAAGTACGGGGTGGATGAGCTAGGGTACTGGGATGAGAAGGTTACGCTGGGGGTGGATATGGTGCCGGATTATTTAGAAAAAGATTTTATTTATAGAACTAATTCTGGAGAATCCCTATATTTATTGAAATTGAAAAATAATAATTTATTAGGTCCAACAGGTGTGTATTTATTACCATCAATGAATCCCTGGATTTGTACCTCAAATCTTTGGTATATTGAAGTAGAAGGTGAGATTCCAGAATTCACAGTTCAAGATGTTGATAATGAAGTACACCCCAATCCTATTTATGGACATGAAGCTCAAATTTATAAAAGAATTCGACTCCCAGTGGAAGATCCAATAAATTGGAATCGAATTGGCTCGAATAATAGAATCTCATTTCATTTTATTACAGGGACATTTATTGTAGTGCCTCCTGGAAAAATAACTGGAGTAGGAGATAAACCCACGACAGATAATCCTGAACCAATATTTGAAGAATCGATAGGATGGTAAGTCATGAATAAAATTAATATAAAAATTTTGACAGTATTATGTGTTTTAGTTTTCTTAACACCAATTGGTTATGCAGCTGAAAATGAATATGGAAATGTAATTGCTTGGTTTAACAATGAAAAAGCTACAGTAGAAGACATTTCATTAAAAATTAATGAACCATTCATAGTTAAAATCGATATTGAATCAAATATTGATGGAAATGTTTATGTCCAATTATATGAGCCTGGTGTTACAACCGCTTATAATGTAATTAAAGGACCTAGTGAGATTAATGAATGGATTGATAATCCTAAAATTAATTCTGGCTGGAAAAAAACATACACTTGGACATTAAAACCTAATGGGGAGTGGACTTTAGGAAAAGCCCCGATAAATATTATGGTATCTTTTAGCAAAGAAGGAACACAATTGCCAATTGAATTCACCATCGCCAACCCCTACATCCTGGATGAGCAGTACTCTGGCTCCACCCCAAAACCCACCCCCGATCCTAAATCCACTAACCAGCCGCCGTCCTCTGAAGGCTCACCTGGGTTCGGTTTGGTGGCTGCACTGATGGGGGTGGCGATTGTTGTATTGACTGGACGGAAATTGCACTAGATATTTCAGTACCATCAGCCAGGTGCGGGAGTTGTACATATCACAGGATGTAACAATTTCGGGATACTACAGAAATAGATTGTTGTTAGAATGGTGTGGGTATTGCAGATGCTTATTTTATGCGTAAACCAATCTACCTTTTGGTATCGGAATACTACGCCCTAGTTCACTGGCTGTTTCCATCCATTCTTCAATGACAATTAGGGCATTTCTAATTGCTTCGCTGTATGTCTTGCCATCTGCCATACAACCTGGAAGTTCTGGTACATCCACAATATAAGCGCCATCATCTTCACTCCAATAGACGATCAGCTCGTATTTTATATCTTCCTGCATATTAGTTCCTCTCTACATGGAATTTGTATTTGAAAAACAAATCTCTTACCTGCTTGACTTGATATTGTTTTGCTTTTCCACCTTTCAGTGGCTGCAAGTTTAATATTTCAAAAATATGTTCTTTAGTAAATATATAATGATTGCCCCGAATTCGCTCAGAGAAACCATAATTTATGAGCAGTTTCCGCAAATCTTGAAATTTAATGTTATTGTCGTGCTGACCCGATATAACCTTGTCTAATATCTTCTCATCTTTCATTTATTCAATCCACTCTTATGTAAATACTTGCTCAATATATGTTTTCCGTCACCCTTCGGATTGTTGCTTGCTCTGCTCTTCCAGTCAGAGCCCTACATCCTGGACGAGCAGTACTCAGGCTCAGGCTCGACCTCAAAACCCACCCCCGATCCCAAATCCACTGACCAGCCGCCGTACTCTGAAGGCTTGCCGGGGTTCGGTATGGTGGCTGCACTGATGGGGGTGGTGGGGCCCTCCAGGCATTGACCGCTCAGCTTAACTGATGGCTGCTTTCATCTGCTTTAATTGGTATAGGAAAGATTATGTATTTAAAAATAATGAAATTAACATACAACCTCGGCAGTTTGATAGTGTAAGACCAAAAAAAAATGCTTGACAAACCTGTAATCAACGATTTTGATTGTGTATACAGTGAGATACTTGACATACTTAATAAGCTGAATGAACTAATCCCTATTTTTCGATTTAATTGGGACAGCAATGAACAAAATTATAATTTAAAATATTTGTCACCTGAAGAACGAAACGGTAATAATGAAAAATTCAATTTGTAAAGGCTCATATACTACTTAACAAAGTTCATCTAAAAAGTTGGTAATAATAATAAAAGATGCTGATTGAATGCAATTTCTAAGATGTGAAGGGTGTCTCATAAAAATCCAAAAGTTATTAGATAGTTGGAAATATTGAACAATTGTAAGCTTAAACATTGAAACCATAGTAATAAATCCCATTTTTTACAGCACCACAAATAATATTTTCACCCAATACAGTATACAAACAAAGGAGATTCAACATGACACTCAGAAGCGATGAAGTCACTAAAGGACTGGAACGAGCCCCCCACCGCTCCCTGCTCAAGGCCGTGGGATTGACAGATTACGAAATGGACCTGCCGTTTATAGGTGTGGTAAATTCCTGGAATGAAGTGATCCCTGGTCACATCCATCTGGATAAGCTCTCAGAAGCAGTAAAAGCAGGTATCAGGCTGGCCGGCGGCGTTCCTTTTGAATTCAGTACTATCGGTATCTGTGACGGCATAGCCATGGGTCATGAAGGCATGAGATATTCATTACCCAGCAGGGAATTAATAGCAGATACCATCGAGGTAATGGTCCAGGCACACCGCTTCGACGGGATGGTGCTCATACCCACCTGTGACAAGATCGTACCAGGGCATTTGATGGCTGCAGGAAGGCTGGACATTCCTGCTGCAGTGGTTACCGGGGGCCCCATGCTGCCCGGGTTAGTGGGCGATGAACAACGAGATCTCATCTCAGTTTTTGAGGGTGTGGGCGAGAGGCAGAACAATAGAATTACTGATGAACAACTCAAGATGCTTGAGGATTATTCATGCTGCGGTGCCGGTTCATGTGCCGGGTTGTTCACAGCCAATACCATGGCATGTGTCACCGAGGCACTGGGAATGAGCCTGCCCGGATGTGGTACAGCCCATGCTGTGGATGCAAAAAAGTTCAGGATAGCAAAAGAGACTGGTATGAAGATAGTTGACCTGGTCAATAAAAATATCACAGCCAGGCAGATCGTTACCCAAAATGCCCTGGATAATGCCATCCGCGTGGATATGGCCATTGGAGGCAGTACCAATACATCCCTGCACCTGCCAGCCATTGCTCATGAGTTCGGGCTGGACCTGCCATTGGATCGGTTCGACGAGATGAGCCGGACCACGCCCCACCTTACCAATCTCAGACCAGGAGGCAGCCATTTCCTGCTTGATCTGGAACAGGCTGGCGGTGTACAGGCAGTAATGCAGAGGTTAAAGGAACTCCTGGATCTGAATGCTGTGGTGGTCAATGGGAAGACAATTGGAGAAAATCTCAGTGCTTTTACTATAATAAATCCAAGGAAAAATGCAGATATTATTAAGACCCTGGATAATCCGGAACATTCCGAAGGCGGTATAGCTATATTGAA
This sequence comes from Candidatus Nanoarchaeia archaeon, assembly GCA_035530415.1. Lineage (GTDB taxonomy): Archaea > Halobacteriota > Methanosarcinia > Methanosarcinales > Methanocomedenaceae > Kmv04. The sequence goes on from DATKUV010000100.1 coordinate 4,410, forward strand.
AGGTAACCTTGCCCCAGATGGTTCAGTCATCAAGCAAAGTGCTGTCCATCCTGATATGATGGTGCATTCAGGGCCTGCACGGGTATTTGACAGTGAAGAGGAATCCATGCAAGCCATTATGAAAGGACAGATCAAAGCCGGTGATGTGGTTATCATCCGCTATGAAGGACCCGTGGGCGGACCTGGCATGAGAGAGATGCTCTCCCCCACTTCTGCCATTGCAGGTATGGGATTGATCGAGTCCGTTGCTTTGATCACTGACGGGAGGTTCTCTGGAGGCACCCGTGGACCATGTATCGGACATGTTACCCCAGAGGCGGCTCAGGGCGGCCCTATTGCTCTGGTAGAAGAAGGCGACATCATTGAGATAGACATCCCCAACCGGGTTTTGAATATAAAGGTAACAACTGCAATAATGGATGAGCGAAAGAGCAGATGGCACAAACCTGTCCCAGCTATCAGGCAGTCCTATCTGACCAGATACCAGCGTATGGTTGGAAACGCATCCCAGGGAAGTATATTAGAGTAAGTCTCTGTTGATATGCTGCAAAAAGAAGAAAAGATCACTATTGTTCTGATGATCATGGCACTACTGGTGCTGATCATTGCATATTTTGGCTTTATTGCCAATGAGGCAGGACCATCTGAATATTCTAACAGCTCCAAAATTGGCGACAAGGTCATTCTGCATGGTGAAGTCGTGGGGAAAATGGGAACGTATACTGGAGATCATCTGATATTAACGGTGGATGTGGATAAAAGCCTGACCAAGGTCTTTATACATCGCAACAACGGTGCCGGTGAGGTCAACCTGTCTGTGAATGTAGCAGATAACGTGGAAATAATTGGGATCGTGGATGAATTCGAGGGCGAGAAAGAGATTATTGTGGATCGCCCTGAAAACATCAGAATATTGGAACAGCTCTAATTGAAATTATGCATAAGAATTAGAATGTGCTGTCGCCTGGCGCACTAACTCCGGAACTTCACCCACTGGACTAAGCCGTTGTCCATTCCAGTAACCCTCGTGCCAGGCTGTATCGCGGAATATTCCGCGTTGTGGTTGTCTTGTCGATCATCGATAGACTCAGTCAATAACTCACGCAAGGACCTAAACAACACGAGTGATGAAATATCACGCTAAGATAGTATAAATATCTTTGCGACCTGTTAATTATAATTCAAACTCTTTGTAGTGATCATTAAACCTTCCTCTCATCTGCTCCCATGTGGGTAAGTTTGTCTGGCACCCCACCTTTTCCACTGCAAAAGAAGCTGTTGTGGAACCTACACGCCCGCATATTTCCAGTGAATACCCCTTTGTGTATGCCACTAAAAAACCGACCCTATAAGCATCACCGGCACCAGTCGGATCCATTGCCTGCACCTGAATGGCAGGAATAAATAAACGCTTACCATCAAAGTGTATCTCACTGCCTCCCTTGTCCAGCGTCACCACAACTATTCCAATATCTGCCTCCAGATCCTCGCGGGTACGTCCTATCATCTGGCTCAGG
>DATKUV010000101.1:0-2547 GCA_035530415.1 Candidatus Nanoarchaeia archaeon
ATGAAAGCTTTTCTTTCAAAAGATGGAAGTATTAATGTATTTCGTCCTGAAAAGAACCTTGACAGGATGAATATCTCCAATGTAAGAATGTGCATTCCCCAGATCGATGAGGATTTGTTCTTTGATGCCTTGATTACCTTACTTAAACTGGAAAAAGAGTGGATACCAAAGAAAAAAGGATATTCTCTGTATATCAGACCGTTTATTTTCGGAACTGATAGTTTCCTGGGAGTTCACCCATCCAAAACATATCGGTTCATGATAATATTATCACCGGTAGGTGCCTATTACAAGGAAGGTTTCAATCCTGTCAGCCTGTGGGTGCCTGAAGAATATGTCAGGGCTGTCAAAGGTGGTGTGGGTAATGCCAAGACCGCAGGAAACTATGCAGCCAGTCTATTGCCAACAAGGATTGCTAATGAAAAGGGATTTACCCAGGTCCTGTGGCTGGATGGGATTGAGCACAAATACATCGACGAAGTAGGGACAATGAACATCTTCTTTGTTATCGATGATGTTATGATAACACCTCCTCTTGAAGGTTCCATTCTCAGCGGTATTACCAGGGATACTTCGATACAACTGGCAAAGTCCTGGGGTATGGAAGTTCAGGAGCGGCGAATATCTATTGATGAAGTGGTTGAAGCATCAAAGCAAAACCGTCTGCAAGAGGTCTTTGGTTCAGGTACTGCTGCTGTAATATCTCCTGTTGGTCTGATCCAGTATAAGGATACCACGATCAATATTAATGACGGTGAGGTCGGTCCGATTGCAAAAAGATTATTCGATGAGATCACAGGCATTCAGTATGGTGAAATTCCGGATAAATTCGGCTGGGTTTACAATATTTCTTAGATTGTCTTATTCGCCAGATTATTGTATTTGGTAACTATCTACCAAGATAGAAATTTCTTTTTTCTTCATCAAATTTCTCTATAGCATATCTTAGCATAGTCCTTGGCATTTCATTATAATGTTTTTGTAAAAATTCGTCTTCTGTTTTGAGATCGCTTTTTCCAATTTCACGTAACATCCAGCCCACTGCTTTATGTATCAGGTCATGTTTGTCAAATAATAGGATTTCTGAAATGTTTAATGCGTCTTCAAATTGTTCGTTTTTTATGAATGCAAATGTCGACAGCATTGCAATTCTTCGCTCCCACAGGTTTTCTGATCTGGCTAATTCGTATAAAATTGATCTGTCTTTATCCAGCAGAAAATCCCCTAAGATATAATGTGCCGAACTGTCAACCAGATCCCAATTATTTATATTTTCAGTATTACGTAGATAAAAATCAACAATTTCCTGTTTTCCATGTGTGTCTTCTTTTTTATATTTCAGGACTAAAATGAAAAGTGTAGTCAATCTAAATTCATGGATCTCACTTTTCAGAAGATGGCTGATATCATCCAGTGTCAAACCAGTATACTTTTTTGCGACCTTGCGCTGCTCAGGGACTTTGATTCCAAGAAATATATCACCTTCGCCATACTGGCCTTTACCTGTCTTAAAAAATTTCGATAATATTTCAGCTTTCACTGGATCATTAAGATTTTGAAGGTCGATTATTATGTTCTTGAGAGTGTTGGACATATGAGATGTATATATTTTTAGATGCAGATGTGTTTTTTGGATTTGATGAATCTGTTTATCCAATAAAAATTTGTCACCAGGCGCACCCCGTTGAACCAGTGATAGATCATCAATATAGAGATTGTCGGATTACCCCTTAAATTCACCCAAAATCCACCTACCTTTTCATGAATCTCATGATTTTTCAGAAAAAAGTCATATTTTTTCACCAAAAAACCCATATTAACCCATTATTTACCTCAATATTCTCGAATTTCCCTTATTTTCAACACTTTTTTAGATAGCATACGCTACCAATAACATTTGCAAGCCTCTTAACATTAACAACAATAGCAGTGATAATAAATTGGACATTCACCTTCGTCAGACCCCAATATCTTGCTCTTGCCATCCCATTAAATCTCTTCATCTCAGCATTCTTTGGTTCGATATGTGCTCTTTCTTTCATATCATCCTTAAAATCCTGGGTTTTATTGTATTCTTTCGCCTTCATCATCAAATCATGATGTTTTCCTATGGTGATAGTCCTTCCCTCCTGTTTTGTGCATTGATCTTTTAGCGAACACTGGCTACAGACTTCTTTCTTGAAATAGAATGTTGTCGTCCCTTCCTTTTCATTATAGTTTGAAATCATTGTTCTGTTCCCGGCAGGACATGTCACCCCAGTTTTTTCCAGAATGAATTTATCCTGGGATAGAAGCCCGGTTGGATTGAGCCCTTTTTGTATCGGAGCAACGACCGTAATTCCTCTTCCTAACATCTGAAACCTATTTTCAGCACTTCCATAGTGAGTATCTCCTCTCATCTTTGATGGCTTAGATCTGTTTTCTGTCATCTCATCTACAAGAGGCAAAAGTACATCTCCGTCATAGGTATTACCTGCTGTCCCGATGATGTTTGTCACAAATCCATCATCTGATTTCGTTATATTGGCCTTATATCCTGTGAAAGGT
>DATKUV010000102.1:0-14902 GCA_035530415.1 Candidatus Nanoarchaeia archaeon
TTCGATTTTCCGGTTATTGCGAATGGTGAAAAACCCGGTGTTGGACTATTATAGTAAATATTTATTTCGTCCTGATTGACCCTTGTTGTGGGTAATGGGTTCCATGTGTTGTTGTGGTATCTATATAGCCTGATGCTTCCCTCATCAATATTGTTGGATTTTATCCATTCAATGGGAACTTTGAAAGATATTGAGGCATCTGCTATTGATTGTTCATTAGCCCAACCATATAAACCAACCCAGATATTTATATTTTGATAAACACTCAGTGGGGAAGGAGTCTTCACTAAAGTGGATGTGTTTTTTAAAACTTCGATTGTGGACTTGATCCAGCCAGCGCTTATTTTTGAAGTGAAATTTACGTTTATTATAGGAATGCCTTCAAATGAATAAATTACATTGTCTCCCTGGAATATGTTTATACGTTCTGATTTTTCAATAAGTATATTTTTACGTTCCTCGCCTGAGGATCCGCCACCGCCACCGCCACCCCCCACGCCACTGGATGATGAGGATATGCTATTTCGTGTGATATTAATGAGGGTGCTGTTTGTGTTTCCGGCAGCATCGATGACATTTGCATATATGGCATTTGATCCCACTAAGAGGGATGCAGTTGCACTGAATGTACCGTTGAAGATAGTGCTGTTGGTTGTATTCACTGCAAAGACGTCGTTCACTGTTATAATGGGGGGTGAGCCTGTGCCGTTAACTAAACCAGATACCGTGATTGAACTTGCAGTTGTGGAATCACCGTCTGGGGGGGATGTTATGGTAACAGTAGGTGGATTGGCATCAATGGTGAATGACCAGCTGTGGTTCAGTATATTGCTGTTATTGTCAGTGGCATTTATTGTGATGGTTACGACCTGTGTCTGTGAAAAGGGTATGATTGTGTGGTTTGATACACTATATCCTCCTGCTATGGAGTTTATTGTGGGTGTTACTGTACTGCCGTTTACTTTCATCACGATACTTGTAGGGTTGACACCTGATGCATTGTCTGAGAGATTCACACTTATCTGTGGTGAGTTATCAGAGACATATGAATTGTTTGTCGGGTTCTCTCCTGATGCATAGGGGGGTACGGTGTCGTTTATGGTGATTATGACAGTATTTTGCGTGCCGTTGTTGCCACCTGAATCGTTATACTGTATGGTATAGTTGAAGTCACCAAGGCTGATATTTGTGTCAATGGACACCATGATATTGGTGTTGTTAGTCCAAATAGTGGGGGAGACTATTTCTGTGCCGTTTCGCTGGACCCAGTAGTAACCTGGGTGCAGGTCTGTAAGTACCCATTGGTCGAAGCTTGCTGTGGCATTTGCGGAAAATTCAGTATCAGATGGGGTGTTGGAAGTGGGTGTTGTGACATCAATGGTGAATGACCAGTTGTAAGTCATGGAATTTGATGCGTTATCTGTTACATTTATTGATACATTGATTATACCATCACTATATAGCACGGAAGTAATGTTCTGGATTCTGTAACCGTTGGTTATTGTGGTATTTGTGAATGCAACTAATGAGTCATTTATGGTTATATTGATGGAAGAAAGGTTTACACCAAGTCCACTATCAGTAATATTGACTGCAATGGTTGTTGTGGAATTGGTGGTGTATGAATTGTTTGCAGGGAATTCATCACTGGCGGAAGGTGGTGTGACATCCAGCGCACCAGATATCACCAGTGCAAATGGCTGTGGACCCTGTGGAATATTTGTACCGTTTACTTTTATTGTATATAGTCCAACTGGCGGGGATAAAAGTTCAACCTGTTCGACATTATTCACACTATCTAATGCACCATTTCCATAATATGTGCCACCAGGGCCTGTTACTGTTAAGTCCAGATTATTTACTAAAGCCGGGTTAGCATTAGTAGCGGCTGGAGCATCAGTCCAGACCAGTGTTATTTTCAATGCTTCAGATGTATCATTGACATAATAGCTCACATTCCATGATTCAGGTATATTGAGGCTAATGCTATCATGATAACGCATGGTTCGTGGCGATGCAGGGAACAGGGATCGTTCAATATCCACACGCCCCCAGCCCTGCGCATTGGATGGCAAACTCAAATTCGCAGCGCCATTTATTAAAGTCGCTTTTAACAGGGCTGCACTTGGTGAAATGGATTCGTTATCTACATAGTATTGCCTGATAAGTGCAACAGTACCAGCTGTTAATGGTGTTGCCATGCTTGTACCGCTTGAATAGGCATAATAATTATCCAAAATGCCCCGCGGATAAGTAGCATCCGGCATAGACGATCTTGTGGAAATAATAAAAGTACCGGGCGCAACAACATCAGGTTTTATCCTATTATCATCTGTAGGTCCTATGCTACTGAAATAAGCAATTTCATCTATGTTATCGGAACGACTATCAAGTGGCCTGTAATTTTCCGATGCGCCAACTGTAATTGCATTTTTGGCAGTACTGGGGGGCGTAACCGTGTTATCTTCTGGACCTTCATTTCCTGCAGCAAACAATATCAACATATCAGGATGTTCCCACATGAAAATATCAGTCTCTCTTGAATGATAATGATAATTACCATAGAAATCATCATAGCCCCAACTATTGGTATGAATCCTTGCACCCTGATCGTATGCCTGCTGAAAAAGAGTTGTGAGATTAAAAGGAATACCGTCAAGTGAACCGTCAGCGTCTTCAAGAGCCTGGAAAACCAGTTGAGCGTCAGGAGCTGTTCCCTTAAACTGTCCTCCTGAACGCGTACCGTTTCCAAGAACAGAACCTGCAACATGGGTTCCATGACCACTAAATATGTCTGCTGCACCATCATCTGAAAGGTCAATTAGTGCTAATATCCGCCCCTCAATATCATCATGCATCGACGTATCATTAACACCAGTATCCAGCCCAGTATCAGCTACCGCCACAATCTGCCCGCTGCCTGTCAGCCCATATGTATTACGTACATCATAGACATTGGTGATATTTGCAGCAACATCATTAAATATCACAGGCTGGACATATTTTTCAATCCAGTTTACACCATTTATAACAGCGATATCCCCAATTTTAACCCCATCAACCCTGACCCTTATAATGTCACCTGCATTGTCCACAACCTTGCCGCCGAGATTTTCGATTTCAGATTGAACATGCTCGTTATCATCTGCATTGAACAGTAATATTATTATATCTTCTTGGACGCCCTCCCCTCCTGTGCTAACCTCCTGTGTTACAACACTACCATCAACAGGGGGGGAAATAGCCGATGATAACACAGGACTTACCCGGTATGAAGGCTGGTAAATCCCAATCCACTGCACCTTATCCAGTGATTCCACCTGGGATTTTACAGATGTGTTCATTCTAACAACAAAGGCATTGTTGGGTACGTAGTCATAAATAACCGCACCAGTATCTCTCACATCCTGTTTCCATTCCTCTCTTATATAGCCGGAAAATTGCACAATGTAATAGCCATCAACATTGTCAGGATACTGTGATATTGATGAAATATCCGCACTAACAACTGCAGGTTGTGGTATCGATGTATCAAATTGTGCATTTTTTAATAAAATGGCATTTCCATTGGACAATCCCTTATTGATAGTTATTTCTGCTGAATCTGGAGATTTGCCTGCACTAATTCCAAAAAGCAGAATTAAAATAATAAAAATAAAAATTGTTACTTTGAATGCTCCTTTCACGTACATTGCCCCACTCTTAATTTCGTAACTACCTCAGCAATAAGTGTATCAAAAGTACTGTTTATTGAAGGACTATTGCTAAATTAAATACTTTCATTTGTATTGTGTTTTTTAAATTCATCATCAATAACGTTTCTGCTAGCTCTTATAATTCATAAGTGCGCCCTAGCAAGTCATATAATTTATCTTCAGTTAATGTATCTAAAGTTAGCATTCCAATACTCACAATATATTAAGGCGGTATCTAACGATTTTCAATATCCTCATCTATAACATTTAAGAACTGACCTGTGATCACAACTTTCAGGATATTACCTTCAGTTGTTAAATTGTATAGAGAAAAACCTCTGGTAAGTCCCGTCCTTGCAAGTTGTTTGAGATGTGATGATGTCTCTGTGGTTGCATTTTGATAAATAGTGGTTCTGGTGAAGTTCCCATCCTGGTTTTGATAAATACCCAGATAATATTTATCTGCAAAATCCACCTGAGAGCTTACTACCTGGAATTCCGAATAATCCTCTGAAAAGTTTAATAACGGACTGAATGTATCGTAAGCAGTTGGCTGGCTGGCAGGACCATCAATAATTGATAGAATAGATTCAGCGAGATTACGTGATGGAGCAAAAAGGGTTGGTTCCCCCATGACATTTGATCCTCCATTTTCTCTTATTAAGACCTGATGCCTTCCATCATAAGAAGTTATAGCAGTATTATAATTAAAAAACACCTGTTTTGGAGTCATTGTGCTTAATAATAAAATTTCATCATCAGGTAAATCAGCAAAATACATCTGTCTTGTTGATATGAATTGTGTTTGAGATCTATACAAACCATCAACTTCACTTTTTCTAATTGGTACTACAGTGGTTATGTTTGGATTCAGATAATCATTCCAGAACTCGCCAGTGGTTGAATTCATGTATTCCACATCAATATATTGGGCAGAATAGGTGTCAGGCGGGGACATTTTAAGTGCATCAGAAATTGAATTAAAATTATGATCTATTAATTGTCCTCCCACATTGAAATTATCATTTTGTATATAGTCGTAATCATCAAATTGATTGTTCTGTTGCTGGGAGTTTGAACTGCCACCATCTAAAAAGTATGGGAATATTGAAAGCAACATTACAAGTACTAAAAATCCAGCCATTATCTTGGCGCCTGTTTTCTGATCCATCTGATATCTGACCTCTTTTGAATTGTTCACTAATTCATAGACATATATTATATTTGTTTTGTTTGCAATAATGTTTAAATACAATGTATACATTCATACATCATTGTATAATGTTGTACATTATAGGAGTTGTATTAATGCAGGAATTTATTGCCAAATTAACATCAGGAGCAAATCTGACTTCAAATGAGGCCGAATCAGCAATCAACAGGATATTCAGCAATGCTACAGATACCCAGATAGGTGCTTTTCTGACTGCTCTGAAAATGAAAGGCGAAACCGCTGAAGAGATCGCGGGACTGGCCAGGGGAATGAAAAAAGCTGCAAATACTATTAATCCTAATGTCACTGGTACTCTGGTTGATACCTGCGGCACTGGCGGTGACTCGTCCCACACCATCAATGTCAGCACAGCTTCAGCAATCATAACTGCCGCTGCGGGAGTGCCTGTTGCAAAGCACGGCAATTATTCAATTACATCAAAATCAGGCAGTGCAGATGTATTAAAAGAACTGGGTGTAAGCATTGACCTGCCGCCCGAAAAAGTATCAGAATCAATAGAAAAAGCGGGTATAGGATTCATGCTGGCTCCTGTGTTCCATCCATCTATGAAGCGGGTAGCAGGACCCAGGAAAGAACTGGGTGTACGTACTGTATTTAATATCCTGGGGCCTTTGACAAACCCTGCCAATGCAAAGTCCCAGGTGATAGGAGTATTTGATGAATCACTTTGCACAACCATGGCCAGTGTGTTGAATATCCTGGGAACCACCAGGGCTTTTGTAGTACACGGCAGCGGTCTTGATGAGATATCCAACCTTGGTCCCACATCGGTTTCAGAACTAAAAAAAGGCAGTGTGGAAACATATTCATTGACACCCGAAGAACTGGGATTCAAGAGAGCATCAATGTCAGATATTCAGGGAGGCACTCCCCAGGAGAATGCTGCCGATATCGTTGAGATATTAAAAGGCCAAAAAGGTCCCAAACGCGATATTGTTGTTATGAACTCATCTGCAGCGATCCTGGTAGGCGGACTAGCTTCTGACCTGAAAGACGGTGTGGAACTGGCGCAGCAGACCATTGATGATGGAGGAGCATTGAGTAAGCTCAAGAGTTTTGTGGAAGTGGCAGGCGATCCAACCCAGTTGAAAAAATATATTGCTTAAGTGTTTCAGGAGTTTTGTGAGATCAAATGTGTTCTAAGACAGCTCCCGCTTACAGTTCATTTGTCAGGGTCAAGATCTGCGGGATGAGGGATAAGGAATCAATTTCAATAGCAGTAAAGCACGGAGCCGATGCTGTTGGTTTCATCACAGAAGTACCTGTAAACACCCACCGCAGGATCGATAGGGAGACGGCAAAGGAACTGGCAGCTTATGTCCCGCCTTTTGTGACCTCAATAATGGTATGCATGCCAGACAACCTGAAAAACGCTCTTGAACTGATAGATTTCGTGAAACCGGATGCAGTACAGGTGCATAGTGCGTTAAGCATTAATGAGCTCGTTTCATTAAAAACACAAAGCAGGGTAAAGATCATTAAGACCATCAACATCACTGATGATACCTCAGTCGGGGATACACTTGATTACATAACTGCATTGAAGAACATTGTTGATGCCATTCTTTTAGATTCCAGTGTGGGTGGAAAAAGCGGTGGAACCGGTATCGTCCATGACTGGACCAAGAGCAGGGATATTACATTACAATCACCATTACCTGTGATATTAGCAGGGGGGTTACATCCCGGGAATGTAGCAGATGCCGTCAGTATAGTCAGACCATTTGGTATTGACACGGTATCCGGAGTGGAAACTGATCGCAAGATCGATGAAGAAAAAGTAAAGATGTTTATTAAAAACGCCAGGGGACAAAGAAATGAAAATACAGCTTGACCTGACAAAAGCCGAATTCTGTGACCTGGCAAGGGGCAAAAGACCTGCTATTATCCAGGTAAGTGCAAAGACCAGGGTTGATTGCACCCCATTCCAGTTATACAATGTCATGAAAGAAGAAAATAACAGTGCTTGCAGGTATTCATATTTACTTGAATCTGTAGAAAAAGAACAGCGTCATGCACGTTTCTCGTTCGTTGGTTTTAATCCGGATGCTGTTGTAACAGTAAAGGACAGGATTGTATCCCTGCAGTATCCTTTTTCTTCATCTATGGTCAGGCATGTGTCAAACAACCTGGCCGAAGTGTGCGATATAAAAGAAAATGATAAACAGCTGTTGGGATATATTAAAACCGGTTTTGATACCCTTGATGCAATAAGAGCGGCTTTTCCTGCCAATAAGGTTGATCTGTTGAACAGCACTGGCTTTGACAGGCAAACATTTCTTGGCGGTGCCATCGGATTTAATTCCTATGACCTGGTGTATGACTGCTGGTTGGATCGGGAAGCGGCACATAAATCTGAATTTCCTGATGCCCAGTTCGCACTGGTCAGTAATACCGTGATCTTTGACCATCTTACAGGTTTTATCCATGTGGTACTGACCCCATTTATATCTGAAGCAGACGATCCAGGTGAAATTTATGAAAGGGTCCAATTACAAACCCATGACCTTTTGTCTCTAATAAATAAGGCGGAAGGGGTCAAGCTTGCTGTTAATCATTATTCAGGCATCCTGAATCCCCATTGCACCATGGATAAGCAGGATTACGAAGATGCGGTAAAGATAGGACGTAAGCACATCATTGACGGAAATATATTCCAGGTAGTGTTATCCCGCAGGTATGAACAGGATATCGACCTGACCCCGGCCGAACTGTACGGAATACTGCGCGAGGTGAATCCCAGTCCATATATGTACCTGTTCGAGTTTGACGGTACGTCAATAATCGGTGCAAGTCCTGAAACTCTGATAACGGTCCATAACAGGAAGGTCATCACAAATCCCATTGCAGGAACATGTCCCAGGGGTTCAACACCTGAAGAGGACGAACTGTTAGCCAGTGAAATGCTCAATGATAAGAAGGAGCGTGCTGAGCACGTGATGCTGGTTGACCTTGGCCGGAACGATGTGAGGATGGTAAGCGGACCCGGCACAGTGAAGGTGGAGGATTATATGAGCGTATTGAAGTATTCCCATGTCCAGCATATCGAGAGTACTGTAACAGGACAGTTGCGGGACGACTGCGACCAGTTCGATGCGACTCGTGCCATATTCCCGGCAGGTACCTTAAGCGGGGCACCCAAGATACGGGCCATGGAGATCATAGACGATCTGGAAACTGCTGCCAGGGGATTATACGGCGGAGGCGTGGGTTATTATTCCATTAACGGGGACTCGGATTTTGCTATCGTGATAAGGACTGTGATCATGAAAGGCAAAAAGGCTTATATCCAGGCCGGGGCAGGTATCGTGGCCGATTCAGACCCCACCTACGAGTATAATGAGACCGAACGCAAAATGGCTGCCATGTTCAAGGCGCTGGAGGGAGCATGAAGGTACTGTTCGTAAATAACAAGGATTCCTTTGTCTGGAATCTGGTGGATTATGTATCCATGTTCGAACCAGATACACTTGTAGTTCCTAACACGATCAGTCTTGAAGAAGTACGTACCATAAATCCTGATGCCATAGTAATATCTCCCGGACCTGGAAACCCCCACAGTCCTGCAGATATTGGTACCTGTATCGAAATCATCAGGACATTCGGGCCCAAAACGCCATTACTTGGTGTATGCCTGGGTCATCAGGCCATAGCAGTAGCTTTTGGCGGTAAGGTAACCCATTCCATCTCAGGACCAATACACGGCAAGACATCAGAGATCACCCATTTGGGCACAGGGATCTATGAGGGGCTGCCGCCTGTGATTACAGGAGGCAGGTATCATTCCCTGGCAGTGGAAGAGAGCAGCTTACCTGATGAATTGGAAATTATCGCAAGGAACAAGGACGGGATCATTATGGGTATCAGGCACAAAAAATATCCTGTGGAAGGTATGCAGTTCCATCCGGAGTCAGTGCTTACACCTGAAGGTTTGAGGATTATTGAGAATTTTTTGAAATTGGCAAAAGGGTATAATAAGAATAAAGATCATACTTTAATGAAATGTTTGGGTGAGTGTTATGAATTCGATAATTGAAATAATCAAAACTCGACGATGTGTACGTGAATACACTGATGAACCAATTTCTGAAGAAGACATTGAATTCCTTATTGACTGTGCCAGATATGCTCCGACTGGTTTTAATATGCAACCCTGGAGTTTCATAGTCATTACCAATAAGGACATTATGCGAAAAATATCAGAACGTGGGAAGAGAGATCTGGTATCCTTGATTGAACCCATGAAGAATAGTTCTCAAAAAGTGAATGATTTTCTGGTATTTTTAAAAACCGAAGGCACTGATATGTTCTATAATGCACCTGCGCTGGTGATCATACTGGGAAATAACAATGCTTTGACCACAGATTATGATTGTTCAATGGCGGCACAGACAATGATGCTTGCCGCTCATTCCAAAGGTATTGGAAGCTGCTGGATCGGAGGGGTCCAACCCACACTTATAGATGAAGATTTATTACGGGAACTAGGCGCACCCGAAGGGTTTAAAGTAGTGGCACCATTGATATTTGGCCATCCCAAAGGTGAAACACCAATGCCGGAAAAAAACAAACCAGAAGTTATCTGGCTAACCCAGGACCGGGATATTCCAGATCATTGATCAAACCTGGAATTGAATATTTTGGTGTGGAAAATTAGAAATACTCCATCTATCTATATTTACATGGGGAAATATGCCAAAACTCATTATCATATACGGTACGGGCTCACATAATACTGAATTTATTGCGAAAGCGATTGAAGAAGGTGTAAAACGAGAAGGTGTAGATGCCGAATTGAAAAATGTTAATAATGCAAACAAGCACGATCTGTTATATGCCGATGCAGTGGCCATCGGGTCCCCAAATTATAAAAATGCTATGATGCCTACGGTAAGGAATTTTTTAAATGAACTTAATGACATTGATCTCCATGGTAAGATCGGTCTCGCCTTCGGATCATATGGTTGGGGTATGGAGGCAATTGACGGGATTCATAATAAATTATCGTTATACGGTTTGGAACTGATACAGGATTTCGGGGTAAAGAGGAGACCGGGCGAGGAACAGCTGGAAGAGTGCAGGAGAGTAGGTTCACAGCTCGCATGCAGAGTCAAGAACAAAGCATTAATGTATCCTGACATCCATAATAATTTATAAAAAGAGTGAAAGAGCCATGCCTTCGAGAATAAAAGTTGCCAATCCAAATAGATGTATCGGCTGTTACAGCTGTATGCTAGCGTGCAGCCGTACCAATGCCGATTCAGTATCGTTGATTGATAGTGCCATTGATATCAGGACCTCAGGTGGGATAGAGAGCGGCCTCCAAATAATCGTTTGCCGCTCATGCATTGACCCACCCTGTGCCAGGGCCTGTCCAACAGGTGCTTTAACGCCTCGAAATGGTGGCGGTGTAGTGCTTAAAAAAGAACTATGTGATTCATGCAAAGTTTGTGCCGATGCCTGTCTACCCCGGGCAATTCATTTTGACAGGGAAAATATGCCTGTAATCTGCATTCATTGCGGAACATGTGCAAGATTTTGCAGTCATGATGTACTTGAACTAATAAAGACCGAGGTGCTCTAATCATGTTATCCAACGTGTTATATATAGACCTGGAAACAGGTGAACATAATATTCGTGACCGATCAGACCTGTTTGACAAATATATCGGCGGCACGGGTGTAGCAACCCAACTGTTACTGGAAGAATGCCCACCCGGTACTGATCCTCTCTCACCCGAAGCACCTGTTATTTTCAGCATCGGGCCTCTGTCTGCTATATTTCCCTGTGTATCAAAGGTTGTGGCGATGTTCAAATCACCTCTAACCGGAGAGTTGGGAGAATCCCATGCAGGAGGACGGCTGGCAATGGCCATGCGCTTCGCAGGATATGGTAGTATTGTAATTAAAGGCCGGTCTCCAAAACCCACATACCTTTCAATTCATGATGACGAAGTGAAATGTAAAGATGCCACAAGTATCTGGAATGTATCATCCATTGAGGTCATTGGTAAAATACTGCGGGATGTTGAACCAGGTAAAGGCAGGCGCAGTATATTGCGTATAGGTGAAGCCGGAGTAAAAGGGGTAAGCTATGCCAATGTTAATGTGGATACTTATCGCCATTTCGGTAGGCTGGGCCTGGGAGCAGTGCTGGGTAGTAAGAACTTAAAGGCCATGGTAATCTCCGGGACCGAAGAGGTTGAGTTACCTGACATGGATGCATATAAAAGCATGTATAAGAAACTCTATGAAGCCGTAGTAGACACCGAGGTAATGAACAAATACCATGACCTGGGGACAGCTGCCAATATCAATGTGCTAAACCAGCTAAAAGGACTGCCCACAAAGAATCTTAAACAATCAAGTTTCGAGAATGCTGAGAGCCTTTCAGGTGAATATTTTGCAGATAATCTGCTCCTTCGCAAGATCGCTTGCAGCAACTGTCCTATCGGCTGCATCCATATTGCCATGCTCAAGACTCCATTCCATAAAGGCCATGAGTTTGAGGTGAACCATATCAGTTATGATTACGAACTTATCTATTCACTTGGCACAAACCTGGGTATTACACTGGCTGAGGATGTGCTGCGCCTGATCGACAGGTGTGAACGATATGGTCTGGATGTAATGAGTTTGGGAGGTGTGTTGGCGTGGGCTACTGAGGCTTATGAACGTGACCTGATTATTCCACCCGACACCCTGGGGATCGCACCGAGGTGGGGAGATACTGATACTTACCTGAAGATCATTGACAGGATCGTTAAAATGCCCAATAAGTTCTATGAGATTCTAGCAAAGGGGACTGCGGCTGCGGCTGCAGAATACGGTGGCGAGGACTTTGCAATAAACCTTGGAAAACTTGAGATAGCAGGTTATCACACTGGCCCTGCTTCCATAGTTGGGCAGTTAGTGGGTGTTCGTCATTCCCACCTGGATAATGGGGGATACAGCATTGATCAGAAGGCTGCAAGCTCACAGTTGACTGAGGAACAGATGGTGGACAAACTAATCTATGAGGACTACGGGCGAAATATTAATAATAGTCTTATTGCCTGTCTTTTTGCCAGGGGAGTGTACAGCGAGGATAATATAGTTGAGGCCCTGGCAAGTGTCGGGATCAATAAAACCAAAGAAGAATTGACATCAATTGGGCGCGAGATCTTCCTGGCTAAATACCAGTTCAAGAAACAGGCAGGATTTGACCTTGGCGATATAAAGGTGCCGGCACGGTTCTTTGAAACAGTATCTCAGATGGGGAATATAAAAGAGGAAACTATCACGAATATGATTAAGTTATATAGAGACAAGACCGGGGTATAAGCAGATTCCTGGTAATCAATAAGGGAGTGAGTTTTAGGTGGATTTTGTACCAGGAAAATGTTACAACAATTCATGACTTCAGGATTGATGAAAAAATAATCATTTCATCATTGCAGGATATTGCATCTGAGCGTCCAATGACCTTATTGATACCAATACTCTATGAAGAGATATTTTGTGTCAGTCTTTGGAGTCACTACTCCTGAATGAATTCGGAGGGCATACCGGCATGTGTGCATGAGTTTTCCCATTCTTCGATTCATTGTTTTGTCTATTGCTAATAGGAAGGGCACAATTTTCAACTTGAAATCAATTCAGAAAGTTCTGCTTCTTTTTCACTATCTATTACCGATTTGTATCTTTCTATTAATTCCATCAAAATAGGCCGACATCTCATTGCCGGATAAATTTGATCGTTTTCTATACTTTGATTAATTATTTCATTAATTTGTTCTTTACTAAAAGGTTGAAGTGAATTTAAAATTTCAAAATGTTTTTCAGCACTTGCATATGAAAATATATTACTTAAACTTCTAATTAAACTATATTTAAGCTTCTCTTTCAATTCTGTTTTTGAAGCAAAAATTCTAATAATCTCAAAGACACTTTCCTTGCAATCCAAAATAATCTCAGATGAATAACGATTTTTATTATATTCTCTACACTCGAATTTAGTTATTGTTTGAATCATCTCTAAAAATCCGTATGGCATTTGACCATCAATTGAAATTGGTACAATAATTTTTTCTTGACAAATTGCAAATCCAACTTCTTGGTCAGTCCAATTCGAGTCGGTAAATTTTTTAGATATAACCGCTATAAAAACATCAAACTGTTTTAAATTATTTAGTATTGTATTTCGCCACTCTTGACCCACTTGAATATCTTCATGTGCTAAAAAAGCTTCCATACCATAGTGATTGAACGCTTCTTTTATTGCACCGGCAATTCTTTTATCTTTATGGGAATAACTAAGAAATAACCTTAATGTTGTTCCAATAAATATGTTTTTTTTTACAAAATCTGGTTCTTCACTTACAACAATAATGATAAAAACATACCAGTATTTAAAATAGATATAAATTTTTCCATTGATTCTTGCTCTTGATGTATAGCGTTTACTTTTTCATAAAACGCCCACTTACTCAACTATGCGGACACAGGTTTTCAAATTTTCAGAGACTAACCGGTTCGTTTTTCATTCGCCATGCTCAACAAGCATCATTCCCTCATGTGCCTCGCTTATTAGTGTTATCCGTGCCCTTCTTTAGTGCCACAGTAGTTATTTTGGTAAGTTAATCTCATGATGCACATAATTGGCAATCCCATAGTCAATGACCCAGTTTTCTAAAAACGGGGCATCAGGAGGATGCTCAAGAGTCTATATTCTTGTGTTGTTCAATTTACATTGTATAAATCAAGAGCAATAAATTTGGAATTCGAATTCACTTATTTTAGGTACCCAAAACTAACCTAAGTGTATTTCTTGTTGCAGACGCTAACCCGAGAAAGAGTAAGCTGAGTTTTAAAATATTCCGCAAGGAATCCTTATTTTTGAATTTGGTATCCAGGATCCACAGAAGAGGCAGAACAAAATAAGTCCATTTGTATTCCTTATGAAATATAGTTGCCTTATGAAAAATAGAATCCAGCCATATATATATAGACAATGTATTCAAAAGATGCGCCCATATGATAAGCGCATTAAGCCTGTTAGTCACAAGAGGGAAATCAAAAAAGCGACCGATACCATAGATGATAATAGCTAAGACTGTACCAAGTCCCAAAATCCACAGAAATATTTCTGGGTGAACCATATCCAAGACCCTTAATGGCAGGGCAAAGATGGACATGGACAGAATAATGCCCATACTTCCAAATAATACCTGCCAATCAGGTATATTTAACCTCGTAGCAATTCCTTTTGTAAGCAGAATGGAAAAAACAGTTATTAGTAGTGTCACTTCATAGACAATGGGAGTGAGTAGCAGATATTCTAATGGCGGCTGAATAGTACCAGTATCTTCTAACACCCGTAAGATTGAACCGAATATAATGTATGGCGTAACAGCGATGATAAAGTAATCATCGATTTTGACATTGATTCGTGAAAAAAGTTTCAGTGCCAAGAAGATTGAAATGAGAATGATTACCAACCATGTGATCGTATTTATAAAATTATTTCCGGTATCGTAAATAATAGGATTGATATAATACTTCTCAATAAATTGTTGGATAATATCTAACATTTGTTAATTCTCCGATCAACATTAGAAAACATGCTATTTATCACTGTCCAATCGAGCATAAAATATCCATCGTTGCAGTCACTACCCCCGACCAGAGGTCGAGGGCATCAGATGTCGCATAGTAGATTTATGAAGATGTAGTGGCAACCTAGGATATTTAAAAACGCAAAAATTTTTAGATTATGTAATTTTGGATTTTCCATTTCTCAAGATGCCACTGCTGTAAGAATTAAAAAGGATGCGTTGTTGTCCATTCTTGAAATAACTATCCCCGTACTGATAGTACAAGGTCTTCCTATACTTAAATAAAACGATTTGTTGCTTTAAATCCTGTTTAATGGTTATTTTTCAGAGAGTTTGTAAAACATGAAATTATTTTAGTTCCCTAAATGCTGGCAATC
>DATKUV010000103.1:0-7070 GCA_035530415.1 Candidatus Nanoarchaeia archaeon
TGATATCTGCACCACCCCGTCTGAATTTGGTCTGGACCTCATTACCTGAAAGGTAATGTTCTTCGATCAGCTTGATGTGGCTGTTCAGCAGTTTTGAGATATCTGCCTTGTATCCTACGAAGATATATGCAGGTTTTTCAAGTATCTCCCGAGGTTTGAGAGTCAATAAATTATACAAAAACAATGACAACGGCACCACTATCGTTAATAGCACTGCATTCCTGAATATACTAAAGGCGAACAGGTCGATCAAAGGAACTCCCTGATGCGGGAAGGTAAGTCCCAATAGTTCGATTACAGGGTATACAGGTATAATGATGGCCAGGACGATCAAACTCTTAGCATCAGCCCCACCAAATCCTCCCAGCTGGAATAGTATATATACAAAAATGAAAATAATGCCCCCTGACAATGCTACTTTAAATAGAGCAGGCAACCCGCCATTTAACAGGTCATATATAACAAATAATGCCCCCCCAACCAGCATTATCTTCCATACCTGGTTGGATACCCTGCGTGTAAGGACATCTGTATAACATGAATATATAAGAAAAGGTGTACAATAAATAACTCGTAATAGATCAATAATTGGCATTGATTTTCTCAGTTTTATTTTTCTGTTACTTCAATGATCTGCATTAATGGGTAGTCCAGGGATGGATCGAATGTTAATCCTACTTTTGCACTAATATTACCATAAACAATCAATGCTTCCACCTCCAGCATCCGGCCTTCGAGTTCACAATATCCAAATTTTCCGCTGCTTTTAACTCCTACCATATCCCTGTCAATTTTTACTGAAATCTGTTCCACATAAGGCTGGACTGAAATACTTTCACTGATTGCCTGCTCCAGGCTGTTAATGGTATTCATGTTGATAGGAGAACCTACGAACTGGTGATATAAGGCACCTAATTTTATGCCTGCTTCAAATAATGCATTATCCCTTTCATTGACCATGCGGGTCACTTAGCAAAGGAAAGTATAAACCATTTACTCTTTTATGTACAAGAAAATCTTCGCTGATGCTTTGCAAAAAAGATATGTTCATATTTAAAAAGTGGAGATATCAGAACTATCTAAAAGAAAATCACTGAACTTAGGCTCGAATGTCGGGCATTTTTCTGCTGGCTGATCTGCCATTACAATTTTTCCGAAGCAATCGCCTTTTAGTTTATCGATTGGCTCATAATTTCTACAATAACTACATGTAATAATTCTCATTGATATACCCCAAAATATTATTGTATTAAATCTATATATTATCTTCCTAAAGGTATGCTAATATTACAGTGAAAATGGTAATTATTTAGATAGAATATCCTCGATATATGAGCGCAGTATTTCTGCCACACTCCAGGACTGGGAGATGCACCCTCTGGGTTCATGGGGATAATTCCCATCAAATATTTCAGAGATCGTACCGATCCCTGCATTTGATAAATGTTCGTTCAGGAACTGGAACATTTCTTTTGCAAAGATCAGGCTTTCAGATGAATGCTGATTTACCTTGCAAAATGCCGTCACAAACGGCCCCAACAGCCACGGCCACACAGTACCCTGATGATATGCACTATCCCTGGAATACGCATCTCCTGCATAATACCCCTGATATTCCGGATGTCCCATAGAAAGGGTACGTAGACCAAATGGGGTCAGCAGTTCCCTTTGTACCACTTCAACAATGCTTTTTTCTTTATCAGGGGACAATAGAGAAAATGGTAGCGAAACGGCAATGACCTGGTTAGGACGCACTGCCCCATCCTTATCTCCATTAATATCTATAACATCATACAGGCATCCGATCTCTTCATTCCAGAATTTGGCATACCCTATCCTGGTACGCCTGGCAAGTCCTGAATATTCCAGTTCATCAAATCCAAACCGTACCGATAGCTCTTCCATGATCTTCAATGCATTATACCATAGAGCATTGATCTCACATGCTTTCCCTGCTCTGGGAGTGAATGCCTTATTTCCAACCATTGCATCCATCCATGTCAGTTGCCCATCGGAAATGATCAAACCATCATCATCCATACGAATTCCGAAGCTGGTGCCGTCCCGATAGCTAAAAATAATTTCCTCTAACGTGCCCCACAGCCCTTTTACAAAATCATAATCTTTTGTGTATTCCAGATAACGGTACAATGCATGGAAATACCACAATGATGCATCCACAGTATTATAATCCGCCTCCTCGCCGGAATCAGGAAACCTGTTGGGTAATTGACCGTCCTTACAGTACCGCGCAAAGGTCAGGAAGATCTGACGAGCCTCGTCAAAGCGCTTAGTAACAAGAGTCAGTCCCGGGAGCGAGATCATAGCATCTCTCCCCCAATCAGAAAACCAATGGTAACCTGCAATCACCGAGGCTGAATTTGTTGAGTCTCGATGCACAAGGAACGAATCAGATGCCTGTACCAATGTTAGTGCAAATTCATCAGTTATTTCAGAGCGAGTCAGTAACTCCTGTATTCGGTCAAGTTCGGATTTACGAAAATTTTCAGTATTATGAACATTTTGATGCTGGGTTGATGCCACCAGATTGAACTTACTTATTCCCGGTCCCACATCAATTAAAAAAAACCCTGGATTATAATTATCTTCCAGACAGGGCTGGCCGCGAAACCGTTCCATATCGTATTCAAAATTATAATACCATTTACTTTCTTCAACGAATTGACCCCCATCCAATTGGAGATATAAAGAAGGTATGTCTTTGTCAGGATCTGAGATTGAGATCATAACACCATTATCTAACTGTTCATGCTTGAATTCCAGATCATTACTTCGAGTGGTGGAATGGATGCTGCGCATATTTAACAGTGGATATAATCGTATTTCGGTAGAGTCACCGGGGTTTGTT
Source organism: Candidatus Nanoarchaeia archaeon (assembly GCA_035530415.1). GTDB lineage: Archaea > Halobacteriota > Methanosarcinia > Methanosarcinales > Methanocomedenaceae > Kmv04. The sequence continues at coordinate 2,870 of DATKUV010000103.1, forward strand.
ATCTCATAAGAAATAACTGTCATATTATGACCATGCGGCATGAACACCTCTTTTTCAATTATCATCCCCTCGACTTCAAAGGTGGTCCTGACAAATGGATCTACCTGGAATTTTTTGATATAAAGAAAACCTTCAGGATAAATAGCACCCTGATAACGGTGGGATGCCAGTTGGTGGGTGGTGTCTCCAATTCGTATCTCTTCATCAATAGATGAGAGCATCAAAATTCTCCTGATGGGAGGGGTTAATGCAGCAACTAATAATCCATGATAGGTCCGGGTGTTGGCTCCTATCGTGGTGGAAGAAGCATATCCTCCAAGGCCGTTTGTGATGATCCATTCCCTTTGAATACCGGTTTCGAATTTGGAAGTATTTTCTGGTTGGAATATAGACATGATCAAATTCCTATATTTTTAATTTTTTTCTGATCTATTTCATCCAGCAATAGAATATTTTCAATAAATAAAGAAGTGCTCCACCCCAGCGGGATCGCCCATACTGGCCTGCCTGTATTTTTATCTACCTGTTCAGGGAAAAGCCCGGGACTTGTGGTACCTTTTAACGACCAGTCGATGTATTCGAGCGCACGGTCAATATATTCCGGTGCGGCATTTTTATCATATTCTGCAAGATACAGTAAGGTTTTTGAAAGCCACAGGGTCAGTACGACCCATGGATTCCCTTCAATATAATGATCGTTCTCATAACGGCAAATACCATTGGAACCGTTAACATTAATTGACAGTTTGTCTTCGATTGTCTGGATAATGCATTTGATCATATTAAGTTCCAATTCGTTCTCAGGGTCCAGTAGCTTGAATGGTATGATGGTCCCAAGGATGCTGGCATCCACAGTTGTATCTATTTTATTATCTATGATGCCCTTTGCAAAATATCCTTCATGCAGCCACAGGTTTTCAAGGGTCTGCTGTTTTACATATTCTGCTCGCTCAAACCAGCGTTTTCCAAGTCCGGGCTCCTTTTGTGCGAACGCTATTTCTGATGCGGCTTTCAGACCTGCATAAATGGATGCGTTCGTATAGGTAAATGTCCCGTAATATGTCTCCCATAGATCCATGCATGGATCGTGTATTCCCCTGATAGTTCGCTTCATAAGATATTCAGCGCCTTGCAGGATCGTGAGCCAGATCTCATCTAAAAAAAAGTCTCGCCTTATACCGCTTAATGTCATAATGTATTCATTGGCAGCAAAAAGAGTGGTTCCAGTCTCATCTATTTGAGTGGAATACTCGAAATTACACCATGAGGGTGCGATATCACCATTTAACCAGTATCTCTGGAACCACGAACCATCATGCATCTGAGTTTTTTTACACCACTTAAAGAACTTCCTGGCAAATTTAGGATAACCTGCGGCAGTTAAAGCAAGCACGATCTTTGAACTGTCCCTGTTCCAGCAGTACCCGTATCCACCACACCTTTCAAAACCCGGATCAAACTCCGGAGCTGCAATAAAAGATCCTTCTTCGGGATCGTTCAATAAGTTCAGTGTTAACAGTGCCCTGTTATACGGAATAAAAAATTTTTTGTAATTATCAGCGAATTCAGGAGTTGTTCCGGAACGTTTGAGCCATTCTATCCAATATTGTTTTGTTTTTTCAAAATGATCGCAGACAGGTATTTCTGAAATATTATGCAGGAATTTGTATATCTTCCGGCGGTTATTGCTAACGCCAATATAGACTGTGATCTCTTTGGATTCGTGCTTATCCATATCAATAGACCAGCCTGCTGCCATGTTAAGATTGCCAATATCTTCCATATTTTTCTGTAGTTTGCCATCTTCCATGTCCATCTTTGCATTGGTCCAATAAATGATGTCCATGGCCTTCCCCACCTGCCATTCATCAAATGGGGGTGAGCTCTTAATACCAATATGGTGGTTCTGCCAATACTGGATCAGCATTTTGTGTCTCAGATCGCACAAATTGGAGTTCTTATTCTGCATTTCTCCGACATTGAAATTTGAATAATAGAAGAATTTGCCTTTCAATGGTCTGTCAGTGTGGATCTTATATCTTCTCACCATTACAGGGACATCGGGCAGTACGAAATCCGTGATTGATATTTTGATCCCGGGATGGTTCAGGGTTGTTATTACAATATTGGTATTATAAACATATTGCTGCGTCGAGTGCCACTCTACCCCGTTCAACCATGAGAGTTTCCCATCAAAATAGAGGCAGGCCAATGAATCCTCAACATGCTGTGCATAGTCCCGCCTGGGATAGAAGAAACCGGATAGTTCTCCTTTGCGTCCCATTGTTACAAGAAGGTCAGAGTTTCCCAGTATGGCATTGGGCTGTTTTATCAAGTCATTTCTCCTCTTATTAAGTGCTCAATGTTGCCATGAGGAGCTTGATAAATATTGTGTTCACAATGTGGATTGCCAGTGCTTTTACATACACTTTCAGATGCATACATGTTTACACCCAGCACCTGGCTGAAAAATCCTGAAAAATAACCGCTTATGTAACTGCATATCGGCAATTCTGTTGTTCCAAACGTGTCTGCTATAAAGGAATCTATCACTTTGATATGACCTTTAAGAGTGTCAAAATCAAAGTCTATCTCAAGTTTACCCCATCCTGCATCCAAAAAGAGATTGGTGATGGTTGAAATAAGATTATCCTTATCAAGTTGAGTAGCTTTTGAGAAATATTTTGCAGCATTTTTTCCACCTTTCAGGCCGCTTAAGAATAGCAATGAATTTGATTGGGTGGTGTATTCGTGTATTATCTTAAGAATGTCCACAAATGTTGTTGCTCTTGTGATAATGGCTCTCTCACCCATAAATGTGAGAGGGAAATCATATGATTGGAATGATGCATTTTTGGATATACCCCATTTGAGATCAATTACTGTATCAAATGTACTTAGCTCATTTGCAACTTTCTCAATATTGCTAATTTCATCGATCTGAAAATACACGACATACTTTACCTGTGATTGTTCCATAGTGACAAGACAATCGAAACGAAGATCCAGATTATGTTCTGCCAGAAAATTTGAGATGCCGGCTTTTGCATCAGCATTCTTGATCAATAATTCCAACCATACCAGATGGACATTTTTGTCCCCGAAGAATAAGTATAATTCACGTACCATGACAACCACTTATTAGTTTATAATTTTGGCAGAATCATTGATTAATCTATGTATGGTATTGCTTCAATTTTGTCTTTTAGTCAATGTATCGATCTGCTCTGCCTGTCCGGGCAAGCTGGTCATGTTTACTCAAAGAGGGGGACTGCCGCGGTGCGTGGTGAAGGTGATGTAATAGATACTTGTGTCGTTTCAACTTCCGAGTGTCGAATATTAAGGTCAGGGGTTATTTGGCACAATTCCAAAACCCAGTGATCTCAAAAATAATATTAGACGCAGATTTTCAGGTGGCGTATCCGTGTTCGTACATACCATATTCTTGCAAGGAAAAAAATAATTCTTGTGCTCCACAATACAAAGTAGGTCGAGAGGGATAACAAATACAGCGATTGGGCGTGCCGTCGCAATTTTAGACAATATTTTAGAAAAATTTATATCGTTATAATAAATCATTACAGTTCTTCAAAAACATTATCGGGGCAGAATTATGAAAATAAGAATTGTAAGTTCAAAAGAAGAAATAGAGACAATTGAAAATGAAGAGATAGTTCATTTCGCATTCAGGCCGTCGAATAAGGATATTTTTATTCTTGTGAAAACATGTCCAAAGCTGAAAGCTCTCCATGTTCCAACTTCATATTTAAAGACAATATCAAAATCTACTTTGATGTTCTTAGAAATGCAGGGCATTGAACTTCTGGAAGGCGATGTGTGGGGTCATAGAAAGGACATCAATGAGTACTATGAGATCAAGCCACGTATATTTGACAGAATTGAAGAGTTAAAGAATGAAGGCAAATCAAAGGAAGGGATAATATCTAAGTTGGGTTTAGAGACTCGTTTGAGTGAAGATTTGATTAAGTTTCTAGTCTAACAATATAAAAAAACTTTAATTTCCAGACATAATTTTAATCAATGTGCCCTGAGCACTCACTGAATATACAATTGCTGTAAATTAGTCCCAGCAGACTAATCGGGGCGCATGGATGCACCTGGATTGTTATACTCCAACCTCTAATTAGAGTTTGTTTCCGGGTGCATTTATAATTAATTTAAACTAAACATAATACTTTCA
>DATKUV010000104.1:0-4227 GCA_035530415.1 Candidatus Nanoarchaeia archaeon
TACGTGCTTTTTGTATTGGTTCCGGTTTCACATGTTCAATTATCAGGAGCTTCTCTTCAGGTAAATCCAGTACTTCATTGCTCTTTTTGATGTGTTTTTGCGTAAACAACTCTCTTTCAGCCTCACTTGCTGTTTTGTTCCGTACTTTTGCAAAGAGACTACGATGTTCCTCATCCATTTCAAAAGCATCTTTGTTGAGAGAGATTCTCATTGCTTTATTATTTTCACGATTTAGGAAAGTAAAAACAGGTTTTCCAAAATCATTGTATATCAGATTTCCTTTTCCAAACGTACATCCAGTGAGCACCTGGATGGCATCCACACTGCACGAGTCTGTTTCAACAATCGCAACCATCTCTTCATCCCTGGCAGGTTTACCAAGTTCTCTCAATACCACTTCTGATACTCGTATTCCAATTGCAAGTCCCGGACACTGGTGCCCGTGAAACTGGATAGCATTCTTAATCATAGATCCATCTATATTTTTAGAGTCCATAGCTTGCAATAATTGTTGATAATATATAACTATTGTGTTACGTATTTGTATATTTATATTAATAAGTATAACAAATACAATTATAGGTAGTATTTATTATGAATATTATATCGTATCTAACACAATAATACACAAATCTGAAAGTTGAAATAATAAAATTATACTTAACATACAACAAAAAGAAGCGAATCGGGATGTTAGAAGAGTACTGGGAATTAATCGAAAAATGAAACGGAATGGGTAGAGGACGAACTAAAATAACTCAAGAGCAGATCGCAGGATATTATGCCATGTCAAGTCACATAATATTTGTTCCGGAGGACAGTATACGGGGAATAGCGCCGCGCACGCGTGTGAGCCTGCTTGGGATACAACAACCACATTAAATAGGTTAAGTACGTTACAATAATGGGAACAATGAATGCTATTGAAGTCGATAATCTGACGAAACTGTTCGGTGATTTTACTGCGGTAAACCACCTGGATTTCAAAGTGAAGAATGGCGAAATATTTGGCTTTTTAGGACCGAATGGCGCAGGCAAAACAACAACTGTCCGTATGCTCACAGGAATAATCAAGCCAAGTTCTGGTAAGGTCAGTATTATGGGTCTTGACGTCCGGCGGGATCCGATCAAAGCCAAACAGATAATGGGGGTTGTTCCCGAACTTTCAAACGCATATACCGAACTTACTGCTTGGAATAATCTGCAGTTCATGGCAGAATTGTATGGCGTACCAAAGAAGGATGCCAGACAAAGAGCAGAAGAACTTCTGAGAAAGTTCGATCTCTATGAACGAAAAGATCATAAGGTAAGGATATTTTCCAAAGGAATGAAGCAGAAACTTATCCTTGCCATGTCTCTCATGAACGACCCGGAAATACTTTTTCTCGATGAGCCAACATCGGGTCTGGATGTTATGAGTGCACGTTTGATCAAGGATATGGTGTTGGAGTTAAATAAAGAAGGTAAAACCATTTTTCTCACCACTCATTATATGGAAGAGGCAAACCAGCTGTGTAACAAAATTGCAGTCATCAATCATGGGAAGATAGCAGCCATAGATGCTCCCGAGAAACTCAAAATGAAAGTAGGAGGACTGGAATGGGTGGAGATTAGTTTCAACACGCCTGTGGATATCTCTGATTTCCATACAATGCCCGGGGTCATAGACGTCCGGATGAGCGGAGATAAACTGCGGTTGTACACGGACGAGCCGGGCAGGATGGTCTATCAGCTTGTGGACTATTCCCGATCGAATGATCTGGAGATAGTGACCCTGAACACGCTGACACCGACACTTGAGGATGTCTTCATCAAACTAACAGGGGATGTAAAATGATCGATCAGCTAAAACGTGCCTATGCAATCGCCAAAAAAGATGTCAGGATCTATTACCTGAGGGGACCTGTAATAATATTTGGTGTTCTTTTCCCGTTATTCCTTTTTATGGCGTTCATGATAGGAAGGGACCTCCCTGTCGAGTTTCTCATTGCCGGGCTGCTGGGTATGACGGTATTCTTCACATCAACATCGGTCACTCCTGTGATCGCACCCACAGAAACACAGACAAGGAACTTAGAAAGGCTTGCAGCCTGCCCCGTATCCATTTCAACGATCTTGCTGGAGATATGCTGGCATCCGTGCTGTTCGGGATCGGGATATCTCTCGTCCCGATAATAGTTGGAATGGCAATCGGTGTAACAGTCACACATCCGTTCATCCTTGCGATGGGCATTATACTGGCTGCATTTTGTTTCTCAGCTATGGGATTGATATTTTCATCCACACCAACCAGTATGACATCCACGGTGATGATGATTTCCACAATGGTGAAATTTCCACTGGTCTTTATAAGCGGTATATTCATCCCGATCGGAGAATTGCCGCAATGGGGTCAGGTTCTGGCATCGGCATCTCCCCTTACCTACATAACTGACCTATGCAGATATTCTTTTCAGGGGACCAATTACTATCCGATCTGGATGGATATCACAGCCCTTGTAATATTCCTGATAATCTTCATGACGGCTGCAGTGAAGCTTCATGATAAGAGTCTGCCAAAACGGTTGTGAATATGATGGAATATGCTTAAATGGCGGAGTATGTGGGTTTTTGTAAAAATGTAATTTATTTATGAGTTCATCGTTTTCTTGCTTAAGTTCATGAATCTTTTCGAAAGCCCTGTCTCTTTCAGTGGTTATTTCTATGATGCTTTCTTCGAGTTCCTTGATGTAATCAGCAGAATTCAGTCTTCACACACCACCACATAAACTGTTTTATTAAGATATTCTTTTGGACAATCAATCTTTGCTCCTGTGCCAAATTTGGTGACCGTTTTCTGAAAGAAACCTATTACTCCGTCTGTTAGGAGAAGTTTGCCGGTATTTATTTCAATGCGTTTCATTACAATCAGAATATATATTCATATATACCAAGCTTTCGGTCAAAATGAACAAAACAGTATGAAGTGATGAAGAAAAATCAAATTTAAGAGAAATAAACACTAATTAATTAAAGTTTGGCAGCTAAACAAATACATTTTTATTAGATAATACACAACAGTGTAAACAATAAATCATATAGAACAGGCAGTCCCAAAACTCAAGGCATGTGTACAAATTGAATATTTTAACTCTCAATTAGGTATATATTTAGCCAAATGAAGCTAATGATTGCCTAATTAGGATAATCAGTGACATAATTGTATAATGTGGGTTTGTTTTGGGACAGCCTGAGAAATGTAAATTAAATGAGAAAATTTGTAGCAATGGGAAATATGAAAAGAAATACGATCTATTTACCAGTCTTCTGCATCGCTTTATCCATGATACTAATCTGCGTGCCAGTTATGGCAGAAGGTGGTGGTGGAGGCGGGGGTGGGGGTGACGGGAGTGGAATGGGTGGTGGCGGGAATAAAAACATATCCTCAGTCTCGTCCGGGCTATTATCGCCACAATTCATTCTCGGAGGACTTGTTGCATTAGCAGGACTCATCCTCCTGAGAACAACCAAAATCAATTGGAACATCCGGTCACTCCTGATGTGCGCCGTCTTTGTGCTCTTCGGGGTGCTGGTGATCATGCACCAGCCAAGCCCGTTGCGGGCAGTGGTGGATCCGGTAACGGCTCTTGTGACTGGCAGTGCAATCACTCTTAAGAAAACGACGGCGCTAATCTTTATCGGCGGCTTGTCAGTCATCGGAGCAAAACTGTTCTGCGGGTGGGTCTGTCCATTCGGGGCATTGCAAGAGATCGTAAACAGGATTCCAGCACCATACGGGAAGAAGATCAAGCTGCCGTTCAAGATCTCAAATGGCATCCGGATTTCGATATTTGTCATCAGTTTAATCATGATTCTAGCCACAGGAAGCGATCTTTATACATACCATAACATCCTGAACCCGTTCGAGCTATTTAACTGGCATTTTGAGCTTGTGCTGGCAGTTCTGGTCGGTGCGGTGCTGGTCGCATCAGTATTTGTGTATCGCCCTTTCTGCTATCTCGTGTGCCCGGTTGGGCTCCTGACGTGGCTGCTTGAACATATAAGCATATTTCGTGTGCGTCTTGACCCGGGCAAATGCAATCACTGCAAGAAATGTATCCGGATGTCGCCATGCCCGTCTGTCAAAGCGATTGTGGACGGTGATAAGTTGCGACCCGATTGCTTCGCATGTGGTGTGTGCATCGACGCGTGCCCTACCGATGCGCTGGCGTTTGGGATTGATAAGAT
>DATKUV010000105.1:0-6754 GCA_035530415.1 Candidatus Nanoarchaeia archaeon
CTTCGGGCGGCAGAGGTAGTTTTTGAACTTGATGAAACAGGAAGCATTCCGTATCTGGAAGTACTCAGAAAAGTTATTTGCCTGACCGATCTGCCTGAGGCGAGAGTAGATAGTATGTTACCGGAAGCTATTGAAGAACTCGGCATTGAATTTGAAGAAATGAGTGATGAGGAGATGAATACATCAATGACTGTCAAAAAAGAGGATGTCATGGATGTTTATTGTGATTTACTATTAAAAAGGCGCTTTCAGAAGCGTATGATAGAGAAATAAATCCAAAGGAGGAATAATATTTATGGGAAAATCAATGGTTACTGAGAAAATACGCATATCACCCTATTTGCACAGGGAAATAACCGATCTTGTTGAAGATGGCGATTTTGCTTCTTTTTCAGATTTTGTTAATATAGCAGTTTCGAGTTTCTTATCCAGGAACTTTGATTTAAATGAAGAAGAAGATAAGCCGTCCTTTGAGATGCCTTTAATGTTATTATATCTGGCATTGATCGATAAAGGCGTAATCACAAAAGAGGATATGAGCAATCTTGTAGAAAAAGCAAATAATGATGAATTTGATAATTCGATAATTGAAGACTTTTTCAGTGCTATAACTGAAGATATTGTTGAATACGATTTCTACGAAATGCTGGATATGGCAAAAGAAATGGAAAAGAAAAAATCCTATGATACTGCTGAAACAATATATATTGATGTGATAGAAAGGTTCCCTGAAGATTTCGAACCAAATTTCAGTCTGGGATGCCTCTATGTAAAAACAGGTAAAAAGAAAGAAGGCCGCAGCCAGCTTGGAATTGCGCTCCAAAAGGCAAGGGATATGGAAGAAGAAGGGAATATAATTGAAATGATATCTTCTGAAATAAATAAGATAAAATAGGACTTAACTGGTTCAATATATTATCTTCCTGAAATTATAATCAATAATGTTGATATCTGGACCCATCGGGTAGGTAAACAATTTCCTTATGATAACATATATATCCCATTCATTCCATGTATCCCACCTAGTATGAGAGCAGTACTAGGACTAGAAGACGGCACAGTTGTAAAGGGCGTTGGTTTTGGTGCCGCCGGGGCTGCTGCATGCGGGGAACTCGTTTTTTCAACTCAATATACCGGATACGAAGAGGCACTCACAGACCCTTCCTATGCCGGCCAGATCTTGATGTTCACTTATCCCCTCATCGGCAATTACGGTGTTAGCGGCGAAACCTTCCAATCAGATGGCATTAAAGCAGAAGCGCTGGTGGTAAGGGAAGCCTGTAACCACCCATCCCACCATCTTTCAAAACGTTCGATCTTTGATCTTGCGTTAGATGACGGACGGCCAGGTATAGCAGGTGTGGATACCAGGATGCTGACCATCAGGACCAGGAATGCCGGTGCCATGCGGGCATGTCTGATCACGGATTGCGATGACGGCGAGGAAGCTGTACGCCGGGCAAGGCAGCATCCCAGGATATCTGACCAGGCAGACCTGATCGATAAAGTGACCTGCCAGGCGCCTTACCACATCGAACCCACGAAACAGGGTATGCCCCATTTTGTGGTGATCGACCTCGGGATTAAGGCCAATATGATCAAGAGCCTCCAGAAACGCGGTGTAGAGATCACAGTAGTGCCTGCCAGCACAAAACCAGACCAGATCACTGAATTAAAACCTGATGCAGTGTTTGTGTCAAACGGACCCGGCGATCCCGAAAATGCTACAATTGCCATTGATGTTGTGAAGCATATGATGGGTGAAGTACCCATCTACGGCATCTGCTTCGGAAACCAGATCATTTCCCTTGCACTGGGAGCCAGTACCTATAAACTAAAATTCGGGCACAGAGGAGCCAACCAGCCCGTAAAGGACATGAATACGGGCACTGTATATATCACATCCCAGAACCACGGGTTCGCTGTTTATGCCGATTCCCTGGAAGAAGCAGAAGCACACCTCACACACCTGAATGTTAATGATAACACTGTGGAAGGGCTTGCTCATGACTACCTGGATATCATGAGCGTGCAGTTCCATCCTGAAGCCAGCCCCGGTCCCTGGGACACTGAAAAATGGTTTTTTGACACTATTGTAAAACGGGTGATGAAATAATGCCACGAAATCCAGATATCAAGAAAGTGCTGCTGATCGGCAGCGGCCCCATTATGATCGGACAGGCGGCTGAATTCGATTTCAGCGGCAGCCAGGCTTGCAGGTCATTGAGGGAGGAAGGCATAAGCGTGGTACTGATCAACTCTAATCCTGCCACTATCATGACCGATCCCGAGATGGCAGATGTGGTGTATATCGAGCCCATAAAACCCGAGATCGTTGAGCGTATCATCGAACAGGAGCGGCCTGACGGTGTGATTGCAGGGCTGGGGGGCCAGACCGGGTTGAATATCGTTAGCGAACTGGCTGATAGAGGCGTACTTGAGAAATATAACGTAAAACTGTATGGTACACCACTTAAAGCAATACAGGACACTGAGGACAGGGACCTGTTCAAACAGGCCATGCAGCGTATCGGCGAGCCGGTCCCCCGCAGCAAAGCTGTAAACTCTATTGAAGAGGCGTTGGAATTAATAGAAGTACTGGGCCTGCCCCTGGTCATCAGGCCTGCATATACATTGGGCGGAGCAGGTGGCGGTATCGCCAGGACAAAAGAAGAATTGGTCTCGATCACGGAATTAGGCCTGAAACGCAGCAGGATCAACCAGGTCCTGATAGAAGAGAGCATGCTGGGATGGGGTGAATTTGAATATGAAGTGATGCGGGATGCAAATGATACATGTATCGTGATCTGTAATATGGAGAACATAGACCCCATGGGAATCCATACCGGTGAGAGCATAGTGGTCACACCCAGCCAGACCCTGTCTGACAGGGACCACCAGATGCTGCGCAGTGCCAGTATCAATATCATCAGAAGTCTTGGCATCGAAGGAGGTTGCAACATCCAGTACGCGGTCAAGGACGGCAAATACCGGATCGTGGAGGTCAACCCACGGGTGAGCCGTTCATCAGCACTGGCTAGTAAGGCTACCGGATATCCAATAGCCAGGGTCACAGCTAAGATAGCTATAGGCATGTCGTTGGATGAAATAACCAATGATGTGACCAAGAAAACCCCAGCTTCCTTTGAACCTACTGTGGACTATACCGTAGTCAAGATACCAAGGTGGCCTTTTGACAAGTTCGTGACTGCTGATAAGACACTGACCACTGCCATGAAAAGCACTGGCGAGGTTATGGCAATCGGGCGCACTATAGAGGAGGCATTGAACAAGGCCATCCGCAGTCTTGACGTGGATATGTATTTCGGGTTCAGGGACTGGAGCCGGGATGAGACCGAAGACCTGCTTACCACTGCCACCCATGAGAGGTTGTTTGCGATCTATCATGCCCTGAGAACTGGTTTTACCATCAATGAGATATCAGATATCACATTCATTGACCCCTTCTTTATCCAAAAGATACAGAATATCATTCAGATGGAAGATACTGTTAGCAAGGAATTGAATTATGAAAATCTCCGCGCTGCCAAGCAGATGGGATTAACTGATGCAGAGATCGGCAAGTTAACCGGCAAAACCAGGGAAGAGATCAATGATATGCGGCGCAGTCTTGGTATCACTACCACATATAAGATGGTGGATACCTGTGCTGCTGAGTTCGCAGCAGAGACACCTTATTATTATTCATGCTATGAACAGATGTGCGAGAACGAACCCACAGATCGTAAAAAGGTGCTCATACTGGGCGCCGGCCCCATTCGAATAGGACAGGGTATAGAGTTCGATTACTGTACAGTGCATGCTGTGACCGCGCTGAGGGAGGAGGGGATAGAGACCCATATCATCAATAATAATCCTGAGACCGTATCTACAGATTACGATACGTCAGATAAGCTGTTCTTTGAACCCCTTACCCTGGAAGACGTGATGAACGTGATCGAGCGGGAGAGACCCTGGGGCGTGATGGTGCAGTTTGGCGGCCAGACATCTGTGAATCTGGCGCTGCCGCTGAAGCGGGAGCTGGAACGGAGGCGTGATCTTGATACCATTATCCTGGGTACCACCCCCGAAGATATGGATCTGGCAGAAGACAGGGAACTGTTTAATAAAATGCTGCAAAAAATGGGCATTCCACAACCTGAGGCAGGTTATGCCACGTCAGAGGCACAGGCCAGGGATGTGGCTACACGCATTGGGTACCCGGTGCTTGTCCGGCCATCCTATGTGCTCGGTGGAAGGGCCATGGAGATTGTGTATGACGAAAACGACCTGAACCGTTATATGCGCGAAGCTGTTAGAGTGTCGCCCCAGCACCCGGTCCTTATTGATGATTTTCTTGAAGGTGCAATTGAGATAGATGTGGACGCAGTATGCGATGGTGAGGACGTGCTGATCGGAGCTATCATGGAACATATTGAAGAAGCAGGGATACACAGCGGGGATTCTGCCTGTGTGATCCCATCTCAATCACTGGGAAATTATGTGCTGGACACTGTACGGGACTATGTCAAACACATTGCTCTTGCACTTAGGGTCAAAGGCCTGCTGAACATCCAGATGGCCTATATGGACCGCATGGTCTATGTGCTTGAGGCAAATCCCAGGAGCAGTCGGACTATACCTTTTGTATCAAAGGCTGTTGGTCTGCCCCTGGCCAAGATCGCTGCAAAGGCCATGATTGGAATACCATTAAAAGAACAGGGTTACAAAAGTGAGCCTATTCCCAGACATGTATCTGTCAAAGAGGTACTGCTACCTTTTGATAAACTGCCTGGAGCAGATCCTGTTTTGGGTCCTGAGATGCGCAGCACAGGCGAGGTAATGGGAGTGGATTACAGTTTCGGGCTGGCCTTTTTCAAGGCAGAACTGGCAGCAGACAACCTGCTCCCCTTACAAGGTAAGGTGTTCATGTCAATCAGGGATGAGGATAAGCCAGCACTCATGGTGGTTGCTCGAAAGATGTCCGATGCAGGGCTGGAACTGATAGCCACAAGCGGCACAGCACAGTATCTATCAGATAAAGGGTTCAATGTCACAGTTATCAAAAAGGTGCATGACGGCAGCCCCAATGTGATTGAACTTATGAGGACCAATGACGTAGGCCTTATCATAAATACGCCAACAAGCAAGATGACCCGCAAGGACGGGCGCCGGATCAGGCGCGCAGCTGTGGACTATTCAATTCCATACATCACTACCATCCAGGCGGCACTTGCGGCAGCCGATGCCATTGAGGCTATGAGTAAAGGTGAATTGACCATTAAGAGCATTGGCGAATACCATGCGGAGATGAGTACATGAAAATATTGGCATTGATGGGAAGTCCCAGAAAACAAGGAAATACTGACCTGCTGATCAATGAGATCCTTGCAGGAGTAGAGAACGCAGGTCACAATCACGAGAAACTGGATCTGTACGATCTGGATATCTCACCATGCATAGACTGCCGTGACTGCAAGACCGGAGCCTGTTCCATTAATGATGATATGCTGGACCTTTATCCGAAGATCGAGAGCGCTGATGTAATTATCTTCGGCACACCCCTGTACTGGTACGGTCCATCGGGCCCCATGAAGCTGTTTATGGACAGGCTGCTCCCGTACAGCGAGACCGAAAAGCTAAAAGGGAAGCGGGCACTGCTGGTCATACCGTCGGCAGAAGGTCCAAAAGCCTGCGAAGCTGTTGTTAAGATGTTCCAATTGTCATTGGATTACCTGGGAATGGATATTTCCCACATTCTGCTTCCAACTGCGTATGATAAGGGTGAGATATTGAACGATCCCAAAACCCTTGATCAGGCCCGTGAAATAGGAGCTTCGCTATAGGAGTGAAACGAGTATGCCCATAACCAAATTTATTAATTGAAGTAAATAGCGAAATAAAAGGTCTGAAAAAAGAGATCGAGGCTCTTAAACAGTCATTGGATAAGGTTTAATATCCCTGGACCGTATTAGGAGCCAGAGAGGTTCTTGTTAAATTTATGTCTCGATAGGGTAGCGGATATCCTTGAAGCTTGCGGAGCTTTAGACCCGGGTTCGAGTCCCGGCCGGGACGTTATTCTTATAATGAGAACTTCTCGAACCGTTCTTTTTTGGCCTTGCAGATAGGGCACTGGTCAGGTGGTTCAGGTCTTGCGCACAGATAACCGCACACCGTACACCGCCATACTGAGATCTTATCAGTGGCCTCTTTCATTATCATATCCACCGGCTCCTGTTTTCCTAATATCTTTTCCACTGGCCGCCGCTCTGGTATTGGGTCATGGGGTTTATTGCTACTGATCCAGTCCTCGTTGACATACAGGGTGCAGTAGCAGCACCCATGGTCTCCCAGGTCCAGGTCCCGGTAGTCACATGGACAGATGATATCCATATCATCTGAAAGAGTGCCTGAAGCAAGCCTGCACGGACATGAGCGATAACCATACCGCTTTTCATTTTCAATTAACCCGATAAGCAGGTCTTCAAGTATCTCCTGGTCGGGCTGCAGGGTATAACCGTCCTCATCAGCCAGTTTTTTTAGTTCCTGGTAGAGCTTTTCATTCTCTTCGGTCATAATCCAAGTGCCCTCCGAATCTCTGTTTCGTTAAAACCTACAATGACTTTTCCATTTATCACTACAGTTGGGAAACTTATGCTTGGATTTAACATCATTACCTCCTGCATGACCACTTCCCTCTCATTGCCTGTCAGGGTGTCCACATCCACATAATTAAAATCAAACCCATTGGTGT
>DATKUV010000106.1:0-4795 GCA_035530415.1 Candidatus Nanoarchaeia archaeon
ATTTCCCTTGCCGTATCGTTCCCATAATTTATTGAGCAGTTGCGGGATATAGGTCTCTTTGTTGAGGTTGATCAACACCTCTTGTTTCCCATAATCACCTATCTCCACATCTGCAAAGTCTTTGAGATGCACAGAAGGAAGTCCCATCCGCCGAGAACCTATAAATATGAATACAGGCTGGGTTACATCGATATAGACCCTGACCTTTTCGATCACCCTGCCCAGTGAAAGATCAGACAGGACATCTATGACTACCCGTTTATAGACTTCAGCGCCGATCTCTTCCGGGGATTCCACCACAATTGCGTCGTCTTCGTCCATCTAGGCTTCCTCAAAGCTATTTATTAATAAATCCTGATACTAACAGGGCAGCACCCACTGCACCAATATATTGTGCGTGTGGAGGCACCAGCACATCTATCTGTAATAGCTCTTTCATGGCTTTTGGCACCCCCTCTATCAGGGATGACCCGCCCACCATGATCAATGGTTCATTAACCTCCACTTCCTGGAGTTGCTGCTCAAACACCTGTTCCACTACACTGTAACATGCAGCAGCAGCCACGTCCTCAGGATTTGAACCTTTTGCCAGTGAATTGACCAAACTCTGGATACCGAACACAATACAATAACTGTTCATTTCAACATGTTCCTGCATTCCCTTAACAGCAAGTGCACCAAGTTCAGTAATATCAACACCCAGACGTTTGGAAGTCATATCCAAAAACCGACCTGAAGCGCCAGCACAGATGCCTCCCATGGTAAACATACCAGGGATGCCGTCCTGTACTGCAATGGCCTTATTGTCCATCCCCCCGATATCGATAACAGTTGCCGGGCCTTGCTGTTTACCAGCCAGATAGACCGCGCCTTTTGAATTTACTGTGATCTCTTCCTGTACCAGATCGGCTTTGAATTCATCACCAAGCAGGAACCTGCCATAACCTGTTACACCCAGCGCCTGAATATCATCTCTGGTAACTCCGGCTTCTTTCATGGCCAGATCAAGCGCTTCCACTGCACTTTCCAGTACTTTGATTGTAGGTACCCAGCCTTTACCTATGATCTCATTGTCCTTCATTATCACAGCTTTAGTGGTCGTTGACCCTGAATCGATACCAGCAGTCAATCCTTCCTGCTGTTCCCTGGCAAGCAGGCTTCGACGTCTGGCTGTAGTAGTCAATGCTTCAAGCCTTGTCAGTAAGGTGGCGGCTGCAGTCCTTTCAGTAAATGAATAACTTATTACGGGGATTTGAGAATTTTTATAAATGTACCTGCGTATCTCATTACGGGTCAACGCACCTTCTGCGCATCTAAAACAGGTAGCTATCAATACCGCATCAGCTTGCGTTTTCCCTTCTACAATAGCTTTTGCCCTTGCCATCATAAGTCTCAGATCAGGGCTGGCTACCTGAAGTCCAAACTCTTCTTCAGCATTTTGAACATCTTCGATCGTAATCTCAGGGAAGAAAATCTCGGCTTTAACAAGATTGGCAGCTTTATTGATCTCCTCCTGAATGCCACTGTATTCACTGCCGCAGGAAAGTTGAGCTATCCGGACAAATTTTTCAGCTCCCATTTCACTCACCCCCAAGTTTATCTAAGAACTCCTTTATCGAGTGCACGAATTCTTTTGCATCGTCTTGTGTTTTTGGATAATCCAACTCCAGTAGAGGCACCTTTTTAGCCCTTACCAGGAAGTTGATCAATTCATTTGTGCGGGCACATCCCATACATCCGAATGAGATGTCTGGTTCTTTAACAATGATCGCTGCCTCAGCTTCTTCAAGAAGTGGGCCAAGTAGTGACATCCGGCCCCTGACTCCTGAAGGAACCTCTACTGCAGCATATTTCAGTCCCTTTTTAGGATCTTCGGGAGTAATATTTATTGGTGGGATTTCGATTCCTGCTGTGCGGATCTTCTTTCCGATCTCCTGCATTACTGCAAGAGGTTCATGACCAAACCTATCCACAAGGTCGGATAATATCAGACTGTTGCTTGGGTAAATGAAAACTTTAACCATATCTAAACCTCTTTTCCGCCTTCTTCTTCAATTATTTTTTTAAGATATTCAATAGTAATACGAGGTGATTTTACTTTCTTTTCAAATACATCTCCTCTTTCGATCTCTTCTAATGCTTCTGTAATAAATGGTAATAATGTAAATTCAATCTCATGCATGTGGAACCCGGGCTTAGCTCCTCCGCCCCGACCTGCCCTGCATCTGTGTGGGTCGCCGGGTGGAACACCCCTTTCCTTAATAAATATCCTGTTGGGGTCCAGACTCCGGATCTCTTTAGCCACCAGATCTACATCCTGCCTCTTGCCTTCGATAATCAGCCCAAAACACGTTTCTTTTACCGTAACATCAGCTTTACTTTCATAGATCTTGATAACCAGGTCGCTGGGAAGAGTAAAAGTGGAGTGCAGTACGACCATCTTGCTAATTATATCGTCCTGAGCCATCTATTCCACCTCAATAACATAGATAATATCGCCCTGTTCCAGGTTCCCCAATTTTTCCGGATCCATAATTTTTCCAATGATATTGGTAGCATAGAATTTCTCACCTGTTGGTCCATATCGGCCATCATCAATGGTTTTTACACCGATAATTCCATACTGTTTTGATGCCTGGTTTGTTACGCCCACTTCGCCTGCCATCACTTTCTCTGTGGGGGTATTTTCAGGCATTAATTCTTTATATTTTTCTGCTCTTTTGATGGTTTTGAACAATACAGTGTTCTCATAGTTAAAATATATCGGAAGTGGGCCTACAGGCCTTTGTTTAAGCCTGAGAGCATGTTTAAAGAACTCAACCGTGATGGGTGCTTTATCATAATAGAATTTTATATGAAGCAACAACTGGGGCGGGATAAATAATAATGAAACTTGTTTGCTTTCAACTATTTGCAATGTAGCCTCAGGCATTTGTTCAACCACAATGGCACCTTCTCCATCGTATCCATCGATCTCCAGTGTAAGCCCCCTTTCCTCTGCTAATGCTTTACACTGCTCGATCGTCAATCCTAAAAACATTATCTGGGGAGGATGGACCCTTACTTCAAGTTGATTCCCTTTCTCAGCAAGTTTTACCAGTTCCACTCCTTTTGTTATCGTTCCAACAATTGAATGCACTGCACTGCTTGTCCGGTCCTCTTTTGAAATGAAAACCCGGCCCAAACCCTCGCCTTTTGTCCGCACTGACACGTTTCCTTCTGAACGGGAATCCAGGTTTTCGAATACCACATCCTCACTTTGTAATATATCATTGACCAAATAGGAACTTGAAATGTCATCTACCTGGAATAATCCTTTACGAACAAGTCCTATGAAATGTTCAGCACCCAGAGGAGACTCCTTTTTCATATCAATTGAAAAGTATGTAAATATCTTCATTCCATTTTCGAGAGGTGTACTCAAATCACTGGTGATGATCTTATCAGTCAGGGTTTCCCACCTGATAACTGATTCAATCTGGTTGATCTTATCCCCCTGGTCCAATTGTGAAACAATATTCTTACCGCTTATCACCTTCGCAAAAACGCCGCCATCAGCAGGTGAGCCGTGGGATGCAGTGTGACGACCCTTTGAGATTACTACATAGGAATTTTTAGCATTGTACCCACCAGTACCAAAGATAAGGTCATATCTCTGATATTCAAAATTACTCTTATCAGGCTCAATATCTGTTTCAACAGGTCCGAATGCTACTGCGTCGGGTGTTGACCAATGTGCCCGCAATTCCTTTCCTATAAAATTAGTAACCCATTTTTTGTTGAATTCGGGTTTATCAGGATCCACTTCGATCTTGAACTCACCCTTATTTGTCCTCAGGCTGTACTCGGTGGTCAGCTCTTCCTTCAGTTCTCCACCAAGAACGATACCAATAGTCGCACCAGGAATATGGGAGGTCCCGGTCTTGTTAATAATATCACCAAGTGTAGCCCCATCTTCAATATCTACAGAAATATCATTTATTTCAACATTGATGGTCACTATCTCTCCTCCAGTTTACCATAGGTGCCAATGGATTAAATACTTTAAATTTCTGAAATGAATTAATTATAATTCTTTTGATATCCCTTCAATAGACTCCTCACGTTCTTCCTGAGTAAGTCGGC
Organism: Candidatus Nanoarchaeia archaeon; assembly: GCA_035530415.1. Classification (GTDB taxonomy): domain Archaea; phylum Halobacteriota; class Methanosarcinia; order Methanosarcinales; family Methanocomedenaceae; genus Kmv04. Next base: position 4,126 of record DATKUV010000106.1, read on the forward strand.
TGAGTACATCACTTGTATCCCCCATATCTACGATCTTACCTAATCTCATTAGAGCAGCTCTGTCACATACTTCAGCAACGAAGTCCATATCATGAGATACAATAACAAAAGTCTCGCCAAGAGTTTCCCTGGCATTAAGTATTGATCTGGAAACCTCGATCTTTGTTACAGGATCCATTGTGCCTGTAGGTTCATCAAAAACCAGTATCCTGGGTTCTTTCATTAGCACCTGTGCCATTGCAGTTCTGTGTCGTTCCCCTTCACTTAATTCATCTGGCATCTTTTGAAGGATATCCCGCGCTTTACTCTCTGAGAAACCTGCAGTAATTAATGTAGATATGGCTTTTCTCTCACCAAGTTCATGGGGTAGTTCAAGTCCGATAGCATCGGTAAGGTTATCGATGATATTTCTGTGAGGGTATAAACTATATTCCTGATACAGCACTCCAATATATTTGGTCGCCCTTCCTTTACCGTTGAAACCCATCACTTTCATGTCTATCCACTCATCTCCCACCCTGATATCGATATCACCCTCTGTGGGCTGCAAAAGACCGGTAATGATCTTGGATGTGGTGGTCTTTCCTGCACCACTAACTCCGATCAGCCCGAAAATCTCACCTTCACGCACTTCGAAATCAATACCATCTACTGCATTAACAACACCACG
>DATKUV010000107.1:0-6619 GCA_035530415.1 Candidatus Nanoarchaeia archaeon
TAATCATATCACTGGACGATGAATGCTCTCGACTGGTGGCTGAACAATTAATAAATGAATGCTTTAATATAGTAAAAGAACACTACGATGTTAGGTATGAAAACGATGAGGGAATACTATACCTCATCAGTAGAAAATTCAGTCCAAAACTGGCCAAGGAATATGGAATATCATCAGGGCCTATGTTTGGTACATTGGCAAAAGGAAAATCTGTGACCTTGAATAACCGGACGATTACACCAGAAATGGTTTTTGTAAAATATGAAAAAGCCATTCGACTTAAGAATATTAATTTGTAGAAAAAAATATTGAGGGATAAAAGGATGGAATCCATTATCAAAGAAGCGATCTCAAGGGCTGAGCAGGAGGGGCGGAATTCATTGGCAAAACCAAAGCTTACATTTGGTGAAACTGATGAAGAGCTGGAAGAAGTTCTTAAACTATTAAAAACAAACATACGCGTGTTTGGGTGTGGCGGTGGAGGTTCCAATACTATCGCGAGGATGACACAAGAAGGCATCACCGGAGCCGAGCTTTATGCATTAAATACAGATGCTCAGCATCTTTTACATACTGTTGCAGAACATAAAATATTGATAGGGCGGAAAAAGACCCGTGGTCTTGGTGCCGGCAGTTTACCCCAGATAGGAGAAGAAGCAGCCAAGGAAAGTGATGAAGAGATCACTAACGCTGTTGAAGGGTCAGATATGGTATTTATTACCTGTGGTCTGGGCGGCGGTACAGGGACTGGTTCAGCTCCTGTTGTTGCAGAGGCAGCAAGAGAAGCAGGTGCCTTGACCATCGCTGTGGTCACGCTTCCATTCAGTGTAGAAGGATCAGTCAGGCGTGCTAATGCTGAAGCAGGTCTTGAACGCCTTAGGGACGTTGCCGACACTGTTATTGTAGTGCCAAATGATAAACTCCTTGAAGTTGTCCCCAGACTGCCTTTGCAGGCTGCATTCAAAGTATCAGATGAAGTATTGATGCGGGCAGTCAAAGGTATCACAGAACTAATCACAAAACCAGGGTTGGTTAACCTGGATTTCGCTGATGTCAGAACCATCATGCAAAAAGGCGGTGTGGCCATGATCGGTCTTGGTGAATCTGATGGCGAGAACAAAGCTTCGGAATCGGTACAGAAAGCGCTGCGTTCTCCACTGTTGGATGTGGATATATCTGGCGCGACATCGGCCTTGGTCAATGTAGTTGGCGGACCTGACATGACAATTGCTGAAGCTGAAAATGTTGTACAAGAAGTATACAACAGGATCGATCCTGAAGCAAGACTCATTTGGGGTGCACAGATTGATCCGGAACTTGAGCATACAGTACGCACCATGCTTGTCGTAACCGGTGTTAAATCTGCCCAAATATATGGTAAAGGCAGCAGTCGTAACATTACAAGTCGATATGGAATCGATTTTGTAAAATAGATTTATACAAATTATGATTGGCAGGTCTTTTTCCTGTCAATCGAAAAGTATTTTTATCAACAACTTTATTAGAGCTACTCTCACCTTAATATTTATTATCTAATCATCTCGGGAAGTGAAACAAATTGGCAACCAGAAATCCAGCCCCACCTACAATACCGCTGAAACTTAGTGAATATGTCCGAATATTAAAGCTCACACGCAAACCCACCAGAGACGAATTCAAGATGATCGCAAAAGTATCTGGGGCAGGTCTTCTTCTTATCGGGCTGATCGGATTTATAATATTTTTCATATTAACTGAGATCCCTCAAGCACTATGACCAAAGTTTATTATAATAACCAGACATTATGGGGGAGTTGTGAATCAATCACATGAATGAAGCAGCAATCGAAGACACAGAAATATTTGTGGTAAAAACCACTGCAAATCAAGAGAGGTCGGTGACCAATCTAATTGAGATGATGGCAAAGAAAGAAAATCTTGCCATTAGATCAATCCTTGCTCCTGATGAATTAAAAGGATATATTCTTGTGGAAGCAGAATCTGCTGATATGGTAGAACAGGCCATTCAGACACTGCCCCATGCTAGAAGTATAATTAAAGGTGCTTCTACGCTAAAAGAAGTTGAACATTTCCTAACACCAAAGACAGCAGTTGTGGGGATCACAGAAGGAAGTATCGTTGAGCTTATTACAGGACCATTTAAAGGTGAAAAGGCCAGGGTTAAGAGAGTGGATGAAACCCATGAAGAGATCACTGTGGAACTGTTCGAGGCTATGGTACCCATACCCATTACAGTACGAGGCGATAACGTAAGGGTACTAAAACGAGAAGAACATGAATAACATTCATAATAAGATTATTTAAAATATTTTACGAGGTAATTATATATGGGACAGGTAGTAGAAGCATTAGTATCGGGCGGCCATGCAAATCCGGGTCCTCCGTTGGGTCCGGCACTGGGTCCACTGGGTGTTAATATTAAAGAGATCGTGGATCGGATAAATGAAAAAACAGCAGATTTCAATGGAATGCAGGTTCCTGTGAAACTGATCTTTGATGATAAGAAGAACTATACCATCGAGATCGGAACACCACCCACATCTGCATTGATATTGAAAGAACTGGGCTTGGAAAAAGGTTCTGGACTATCCGGAACTGAAACTATTGGTAATTTGACCATTGAGCAGGCTTCAAAAATAGCCAGAATGAAACGGGATGGACTGTTAGCAACAGAGTATAAATCAGCTGTCAATGAGATTATCGGTAGCTGTGTACCAATGGGCGTGACTGTAGAAGATATGGACCCAAGGGATGCACAAAAGGCTGTTAAGGCCGGAACTTTCGATGATAGATTGATGGAAGAATGAATTGACCGATAATTTAAAATACTTATCATACAGTTTAAGGACCCGATTTAGGAAACCGTAGAAGACCTAAAGGTCGTGAGCCTAAATGGCAGATACTACGGGAGGAATATATGACATTCGAACAAACATTAGAAGCAGTTAAACAGGCGCTAGATCAGGCGCCTGAACGAAAATTTGCAGAGAATTTTGATTTGGCAATCAATCTTAAGAGTATTGATATGAGCCTTCCGGCAAATCGTGTGGACGAGGAGATCATTCTTCCAAACGGCCTTGGAAAATCAATTAAAATTGCTGTTTTTGCTAAAGGTGATATTGCCCAGAGAGCTAAGGCTGTTGGCGCTGAAATGATTATCAATCCAGATGATATCGATGGGCTTAAGGATGATAAAACAAGGGCTCGTGGACTTGCAAATGAGATCGATTTCTTTATAGCAGAAGTATCATACATGCCCTCAATTGCCAAGGCACTTGGACCCGTCTTGGGTCCCAGGGGAAAGATGCCTGAACCGCTGACACCAGATAAGAACATTGAAGATATTATCAAAAAGGCCAAAAATTCGATCAGGGTACGAAGCAAGGATAAACTTACTTTTCATCTACCAGTGGGACGCCGGGATATGGATCCTGAAAAATTGGCACAGAATGTTGAGACCATCATTTCAAGAATCGAACATAGACTGGAAAAGGGAAAGCACAATATTAAGTCGATCTATGTCAAGACCACTATGGGACCGGCAGTAAAGGTGATTTGAATGGAAGAAGTACACCACAGCTCACATATCCCAAAATGGAAAATTGATGAGATAGAGGATATTAAGACCAAGATCAGGGAATATCCGGTGATCGGTCTGGTTGGTATACACGGACTTCCTTCAAAGCAACTTCAGAAGATGCGCTCAAACATAAGAGGAACGGTATTTATCAAGGTATGCAAGAACACTCTCATAAGAAGAGCACTGGAAGAGTCTGCTGACGAGATCAAACCCCTGGAAGGATATATTGATCAGGAAATGGGACTGGTATTCTCAAGAGAGAATTCATTCAAATTATATAAGCTCCTTGAATCCAGCAAGACCCCAGCGCCAATTAAAGCTGGCATGGAAGCTCCTGTAGATATCATTGTCGAAAAGGGACCTACTGGATTCCCACCCGGTCCTATTGTCGGCGAATTGCAAACGGCTGGTATCCCTGCAAGAATTGAAGGTGGTAAGGTCGTAATAAGGGAAAGAAAGGTAGTAGCCAAACAGGGTGAGGTTGTATCACAGAAACTGGCTGCAATGCTGAACCGACTGGAAATATTTCCTTTGGAATTGGGTCTTGAGGTCAAGGCCACTTTCGAGGACGGCATTTTACTGGAAGCTTATAATCTTGCAATCGATGAGGCCCAATATTCACGAAACTTCATATCAGCTGTCCAGCAGGCTTTCAATCTGTCGGTAAATGTGGCATATCCCACAAAGACCACAATTACAGCTCTACTTGTCAAAGCTGTTTCTGAATCCAGGAATCTGGCAGTGAATGCTGTGATATATGAGCCTGAAATTATGGATCTTCTACTTTCCAAAGGTCAGATCCAGATGCTTGCCCTGGCTTGTCTGGTATCAGATGAAGCTTTGGATGAGGATCTAATAGCACGATTGGGTGCACAGGTTGCTGTGAGCCATGTCGAAGCCCAACCACAAGAGGTTGAAGAAGTGAGTGAAGTCGCTGAAGAAGAAGTAACTGAAGATGACGCGGCTGGGGGCCTTGGGGCCCTGTTTGGATAATAATAACAATAATTAAATTATAGTCAATTGATAAAAGGTGATAAGAAATGGAATATGTTTACGCAGCACTTTTACTGCACAATGCAGGTAAAGAAATAACAGAAGATACAATTACATCAATTCTGCAAGCAGCTGATGTAGAAGTCGATGTAGCAAGAGCAAAGGCTCTGGTAGCATCACTTGACGGAGTTGACATTAAAGAGGCTATTGAGAAGGCAGCCTTTGCAGCACCTGCTGCAGCAGCAGCACCTGTCGCAGCAGTGGAAGCTCCTGCTGAATCAGCAGCCGACGAAGCAGCAGATGAAGAAGCAGCTGAAGAGAGCGGAATGGAAGGACTGGGCGCTCTGTTCGGTTAATCAGGTAAATAATAAATTCTCAAAACCAGGCTGGAAAATATCTGGCCTGAAGTATTTTTTTTATCAGGTTAGTTAATAGCCAAATATGCTCTTCTATCAAAGAGCAGTTACTTGTCCCAGGGTTTTCAACTGTGGCGTCCTCATAAGTGTAAAGCTGTCGTAATTGCCGACTATGCGGCTAAAATCGTCCGAATATTCAACATCGGTATTAGGACTGATCTTTCTCCGTTACGCTGACTATAAATTCACCATAATCAAAAAAGAACTGGAAGGCAAAAGCACCGGCCGCCGCACCATCGGAAAAGCTGATTACCAGGCACGAGGTGTCTTATTTCTCCCAGAAGCTGCCCGGTTCTCGACTCTGCTCAATCAACCTGAAGGTGAGGATATCGGCAAAGCCATCAATGATGCTATGCGTGCCATCGAAGCTGATAATGAGGAACTTCGAGGGATACTACCCAAGACCTACAACCATCTGGAAAATGACACATTATTCACATTATTGAAGACCTTCAACTCCATAGCTATGGACATTGAGGGGGATGTTTTTGGCAAGATCTACGAATATTTCTTAGGCAAATTTGCCATGAGTGAAGGACAAAAAGGCGGTGAGTTTTTTACGCCTACTTCTATTGTTAAACTCATAGTTGAGGTCATAGAACCCTTCCACGGTCGTATCTTTGACCCTGCTTGCGGTTCAGGTGGAATGTTTGTCCAGAGTGCCCGCTTTGTAGAAAACCACAGGATGAACCCCAATTCTGAGATCATGGTTTATGGTGAGGAAAAAACGGATGAGACTGTTCGACTCTGCAAGATGAATCTGGCTGTGCATGGGCTTTCGGGTGATATTCGCGAGGGTAATTCATATTATGAAGATATCCACAGTTGTGTTGGAAAGTTCGATTTTGTTATGTCAAATCCTCCTTTTAATGTGAACAAGATCGATAAGGAGCGGATCAAGGATGACCCCCGCTTCCCATTCGGTATGCCCACACCTGATAATGGAAATTATATCTGGATCCAGATATTTTACAGTGCTTTAAATTCCGGCGGACGTGCCGGTTTTGTGATGGCTAATTCTGCCAGTGATGCCCGTGGAACTGAACTTGAGATCCGCAGGAAGATCATTGAAGCAGGCGAGATGGACGTTATGGTGGCGGTAGGTTCTAATTTTTTCAGTACGGTTACATTGCCATGTACGCTCTGGTTCTTTGACAAAGGGAAAAAAGATACTGGCAGGCAGGATAAGGTTCTGTTTATTGATGCACGACATATCTATAATCAGATTGACCGCGCCCATCGCGAGTTTACGCCTGAGCAGATCGAATATCTGGGCAATATCGTGCGCCTGTACCGTGGCGAAGAGCCGGAGATCGCAAACGGCAGCGCATTGTTGTTAGAAGAACATTTCCCGGATGGTACGTATATTGATGTGCCGGGTCTTTGCAAAGTGGCGACACTTGAACAGATCGAATCACAGGGATGGAGCTTGAATCCCGGACGTTATGTGGGTGTGGCAGAGCGCGAGGCTGATGATTTTGATTTTATGGAGCGGCTTGAGGAACTTAATGAGGAACTTGAGGTGTTGAATGTTGAGGCACGGGAACTTGAAGGTCGTATTGCTGAGAATGTATCCAAATTGTTAGAGGTACAATGAGTGCTATAAGCAAGCTTACAAACATGTTGGTTT
>DATKUV010000108.1:0-27121 GCA_035530415.1 Candidatus Nanoarchaeia archaeon
TTGACCTTGAACACTTCAGCTTCTTCCCAGCGACGCTGCCATTTCGGCTCTATCTCATTTGGGTTATAATTGGAATCCATTGATGTTAGCTCCGATTAAAATGTTGTTTAGTAAGTTCAATTTAAGGGAATGTATCGAAAACATAGTGTAATGAGGTTATATAAAAGTTGGGAATTTCCATATTGAGAAATTTTCTTTTTCAACTATTAATTGATCACCATTCTTAATCAAGTAGTCAAGAATACGAAAATATCATAATGATAAATGATATATTCTGCTAAACTTATCTTTATGATAGATAAATATTTGATATGCAATTAAACAATGAAGGTTATTATTTATGATTTCAGAATGCAAAACATGTCACACGCTTCTTGGTGAAGAGGATCCGCAGCTAAACGAAAGGACAACGATTTGATTATAAATTCCATTAGAACACATGTTTAAAAAATCTAAACTTAAATCAGATAATAATAGCAGGATTGTAATAAATGAATCATCACCATGGAAGACTTGACCAACCCATCCAACCTGCGACCATTTCTGGCGGCATGTCAGTAAATGAACTAATAGACCAGATGAGCGGTTGTGCTTTTGGTGCGGGCCGGCTTGCAGAAGCTGTGGACATCTATACTGCCATGCTCCAGGATGAGGATTGTACCAATTTTTTTGGACTGGCAGGGGCCATGGTGCCGGCCGGGATGCGCAATATCGTTAGCGATCTTATCAGGGACGGCCATATTGATGTGCTGGTCACCACAGGAGCCAACCTGGTACATGATATTATCGAGGGATTGGGGCTTCACCACTATAAAGGCTCAGACCTTGTGGACGACATCCAGTTGAAACATGACCAGGTGAACCGGATATATGATGTGTTCCTGCCAGAGGAGCACTTCACTGACCTTGAGGAAAAACTCCAGTCAGTATATTCTGGACTGGAAGGTACCACCATATCGATCAGGGAGATGCTGACCCATATCGGAAGTCAGATCGAAGACAAAAACTCGATCCTAAAAAGTGCATATGACGCCCAGATCCCGATATACTGCCCGGCTATCCAGGATTCTATTGTCGGACTGCAGGCATGGCTGTTCAAGCAGACCGGGAACCTGGTAGTGGATGCATTTGCGGATATGAAAGAATTCATGGATATATGCTATGATGCAAAGCGTACAGGAGCACTGCTTGTGGGCGGTGGAGTGCCCAAAAACTATATCCTGCAAAGTATGCTGGTGACCCCGAAAGACTTCGATTATACAGTCCAGCTTACCACAGACAGGCCTGACTCAGGAGGCTTGAGCGGTGCCACCCTGGATGAAGCCCTTTCATGGGGCAAGGTGGGCGAGGATTCCAGGTATATGACCGTGTACGGTGATGCCACTATCACACTGCCCTTAATGGTTGCTGCTACCAGGAGCCGCCTTGGAGGGGAAAATAAATGAAAATAGATACACGACTGATACTGGCCATGGATGTAACTGACAGGGATGCCGCCCTGGACATCACAGAAAAAACCGCGCCGTACCTGGATGCTGTAAAGGTGGGCTACCCCCTGGTACTGGCGGCAGGAATTGATATCATAAGCGACCTGGCCAGGTTCGCGCCTGTGATCGCCGATTTCAAGGTGGCAGATATACCCAATACGGACCGCCTGATCTTGCAGCAGTCATACCGTGCAGGGGCGGCAGCAGTGATCGTGCATGCGTTCACCGGGCACGACAGTCTTGACGAATGCGTGGCCGAAGCTGCAAAATGGAACCGTGATGTGTTTGCCGTAACTGAGATGAGCCACCCTGGTGCATCCGATTTTCTGGCATCTGCTGCTGAGGATATGGCAAGAATGGCAGCCCGATCAGGAGTCACCGGCGTGGTAGCACCTGCTACACGACCCCAGCGCATTGCAGTAATTCGGGAGATAGTGGGCGATCTTACGATAATCTCTCCTGGTGTGGGTGTTCAGGGTGGAAGTGCGGCTGATACCATCATTGCCGGAGCTGATTATGTGATAGTGGGAAGGAGCATCTACCAATCTGATGATCCTGCTCTGGTCACAAAGAAAATAACTGATGAGATATTAACTGTATTATAGAATATGTGTCAATGATGAAATACTTCTACTGAAAATTTATGTGTAGAACCCTATGAGTACTGAGACACTGGTACCTTTATGCAAGGTACAGGCCGATCGTGTTTGCGTACAGGCTGACGTTTCTTACACCAGACCATGTATGCGATCTTGGCTTTGCTGGTCGTGGTCTTGCCAAAATAAGGAAATATCTCACAGTGTGAGATCTCAAAAACAGCTCTGGCTGCAATGTCGAGTTTTCCTGTACCGGGACATCTGAAAAAAATAAGCTAATCTCTACTTCCCCATTCAGTTTAACACTGATTTTCGAACGCCATTAAATCGGCATAATTCTATACAGCTTCTTCCAAGTTTTTTTAGCAAATTTATTTCATAATCGCTATCAGGGAGTTGATAATATTTAACAACGAACTGAACGAACTTATACGAACTCCGGAAGTTAGTTTTGAGTTTGTTGTTTATACTATATCCCGTAGCTTATGATTAAATAAATTTTACTTATATAATAAGTAATTTCGGGTGTCAAACGGTCTGCGAAAATCGGTGTTTAATGCACTTAAATTTCCTGTTTTATTTTTGTATCTTTTCTGCGATCTGCTTCCCGAACTTCCTACATTCCTCAAGACCTTCTTCATTCGGCTTGCGTTTAATTCGAAGAGGAGGCTCTATCATTTCCATGCCATAACTGGAAAGTATCTTTGTTACGACAATAGATCCTTCCCCACTCCATCCAAATGACCCAAAAGCTGCTCCAACTTTACCTTTTAGAGAAAATTTCGCCAGGCTTTCCGCGTATTTGATAACAGCTGACATTCCTGCGCCTTTATAAGTAGCCAGACCTATTGCTATCGCATCTGCATTTTCAACATCCTCGGGGGAAACTTCATCCACTTTTTTTACTATGACCTCAAGACCTGCATTCACTGCTCCTTCTTCTATGGCTTTTGCCATCAAGCCGGTATTTCCGAATCCTGTGCCATAAATTATTGATAGTTTCTTTGCCATTTTCATTACCTCATTCCACTTTATTGAACATCTCTTTTGGCGCATTGCAGATAGGACATTTGTCTGGCGCTTCACCCTCAAATGTATTTCCGCATATCTGGCAAACATAATAATCAGCTTCCTTGTTCTTGCCAAGGTTATCAAGAGCTTTATTGTAAAGTCTGGAGTGGACCCTTTCTACCCTGTTTGCTACATCAAAGCAGAGGATAACTGCATCCGATGCATTTTCTTTCTTTGCCTCATCGATAAATTTCGGGTACATCTCATTGAATTCATGATTTTCCCCCGCTATGGCACTTTTTAGATTGTCTATTGTATTTCCAACACCACCCATTACACTTAAATGGTTCTTGGCATGCACAGCTTCCGCATCAGCTGCTGCACGAAAAAGTTTTGCGATCTGTTTATATCCTTCCTGATCTGCTTGTTCAGCAAAAGCAAGATATTTTCTGTTAGCCTGCGATTCTCCGGCAAAAGCCTCTTTTAAATTATCCTGGGTTGTCATATATCCACCTTGTTCAGATTTTCTCAAACATATCCTTTTCTACTCCACATTCGGGACATACCCAGTCATCCGGCAGATCTTCAAATGCCGTTCCCGGTTTAATCTCTGGCATGTCTCCAACTTCAGAATCATAGATATAGCCACAGGCTGTGCATTCATATTTCGTCATGTTATTAACTCCTCAAATTTCAGATTTAAATTATTGAAATCCAATCATATTTATGTAGTTCCCTATTTATGAAGCACAAAATATAAGCTTAATGCTCTCAGGGTTTTGACTTAATAAGCCTGAATACATCTTTTATTGCAAGGTTTTGTTCTGATATTTTATTTAATCCGGCTTTCTTGATATTCTCAACTGTCTTGCGGTTGATATTGACTCCCATTGTACCGAAAGTTAAGGGATTGAAGATATCTTCGATCATAGACAATATGGCATGCTTACTTTTCATATGTTCCATATTGATTACCATACCATCAGGTTTACATACCCTTTTCATCTCTTTCAAAGCTGCTACGGGATCAGGAATAGAACACAGCACAAATGTCGTTATCACATAATCAAAACTGTGATTCTCAAATGCCAGATGCTCCCCGTCCATTACAAAAAGTGAAACATTATCCAGATTTTCTGCTCGTTTTTTGGCATGTTCCAGCATCTTTGAGCTGACATCCATTCCAACAATCTTGCAGTTGTCTGGATAATATTTCAGGTTCTTACCTGTTCCCACTCCAATATCCAGTACAAGGCCACTTAGATCTGATAGAATCTGTTTTCGCCATTTGCCAAACATCAAATACTCTACTAATGATTCCATCATATCATAAATATAGGAAATCCGATTGTATTTCGTGATGATCGACATAATATTACAGATGATCTTTTTTTACTATATTTTTCTAATACATTTAAGGTGCATCTCAATTTAATGTTTTTCAAGCTCTCTGATTAAGTAACGGACCCTGCACGCCGCTTCGCTCTGTACAGGGCATCCAAACGGGCGCATGACACTTGCCATTCACAAAAGATATATATTCTCATTTGACTATTTACCGGGAACAACATTAGGACATATAATAATATTTTATTCATTGTTCCAGTAATTCATAGAATTTTTCCCAATCAAGTTCATTAGCCAGGCATCCCGACGTTTCAAGTTCCATACCTACTCCCACCAATCCTATGTTGGAACACATATCCAGACCGTTTTTGACTTCAAATTTGCATCCAATACCAATAATGCCTTTTGGGTGATATTTTTTAACCATTCTCTTGATGAAACAGGTTTCATGCAAGTTTTGTGTAAGTTATTCGATACTATCAACAATGACATAAGGGGACGCTCCCTCAAGTACTAAAATATTCCATCGCTTCTATTAGTTTATTATAGTCTAACTCTGTAGCGTAGCAACCGTCGTTTAATAGTGGAACACCATACGTCACAATGTTTTCATACTTCAAAGAGCGCATGACCTTATTAAGTTCATAATTGCATGCTAAAAGAAGTGCACCATCAGCTAATTCTTTTTTGATTATGTGCTTTACATGCGAAGAACCTGCAACGATATACAGGGTATAATTATACCTTTCTGCATCTGTCTTTATTTTAGAGAAGATGCACTTTCCACATGAGACACACTCAATACCAAACCTTGTTGATGCCGCTGGACAATCAAGTGATCGCATGCAATGGGGGGCAAGTAATAAACGGTGTTTCGTCTTTTTAAAACAAGACCTATGTGCCATGTTCTTAAGAGAAACCATCCATAGTTCAAGCTTTTGGGTATCAGAATATTTGTGGAAAATAGCTTTTATAGGCAAATAGAAAAAATCAAGTATGTTAAAAAAAAAACCAGCAAGCCAAACATTCCTATGAAGACTGGCACGGCTCACAAACAAAGCGAAAATGACCAGAGAGATGGACATAACCACAATCGCGGTCAGTGACATCCCGATTAGATCATACATTCTCACATATCTCCATCTTATGAATCACTTCCACAACATCTACTTTTGTATCATAACATCCATCCCTTATCAGGCAAACACCTTGAACAGGTATGAACTTTGAGACTGCTTGCATTGACTCGGTCAGTTCAACATAACATGCTACCCCAAGACATGCGCCCGGGTCATAGGAATTTATGATCTTCCTGACAAAACTGTCACCCGGTACTATAAACACTTTGAAATTATACTTATCTGATGCTTCTACTATGTATCTAATATCGCACTTGCCACATTTAGTACACTCATACCCCACTATAGGATCGCATCGTGCCCTGCACTCTGGATGCCTCATACACTGTGGTAGGATAACAGCACGTCTTTCCATTGTCTTTTTGAACTTATCGAGCATAACCGCATTCTTGACCTCGATAAGGATTTCATCTACAATTTCTTCTTTAATAAAAAAAATCCTGCATATCCATTTTGCAGGCGAATAGAAGAGATAGAGCATAAATAAGATGTAATTCGGAAATATGATCTTGTGTTTCCTGATACTAAAGGCACCAAACAGTAATGCTATTCCTGTCACCAGTATAATTGTGATTACCAGAAATACGAATAGTTTGCCAAGTAGTTCATAGGAGATTAGCATGAAATGAAAACTGTTATGTCGATATTTAAGAATGTCGTAGGATTACAAACTAAAGAGAAACATAAAAGTATTTATTTAGCTCAGGCAAAACACTTTATGTGATAAGTTGCTCCAATTCATCAAGTCCACTTCAAGCCTGTGGTCTTAAGACCGCCAATGAAGATTTAATGGATTTGTTTTGTACTCGCTTTGTGTTTTTAAACAATCTGTATAATTTTTATTCTAAATTAATTGGTAGCAACTATGTGAAATGTGCAACAATGGAAAATGATATCAATACAGTTTATAATAATTTCAAAAATTTGGAGATTGGTTTATATTTCAATGTTTTGTATTATATGCTAAAGGTAATATAATTCCATGCATCATCGATAAATAGAAGAATTATGACAAATGGCACATCGTTACAAAAAATCAGCAAAATAGAAGGGTAATAAAACCAGTAACATGGGCCCACTTTGGATTTCAATTCGTGAAGTATAACAAGTTGTTTTTATCCTAAAACACTAACAATATGCCTATAAAAATCCTTACCCAATGAACATGATTCAAATAAATGAGAATAAATGCGTTGGCTGTGGATATTGTGAAACAAACTGTCCACATTTTGCGATTACTGTTTTGGGGTTTGCTAAATTCAATGCAGATAAATGTGAGATGTGTATGAAATGTCTATCAGTATGTCCAACAAACTCAATTCGTATGATGTAATAGTCGCAGGTGCAGGTATCGGAGGTTTACTTTCAGCTGCTATGCTTAGTAAGAGAGGATTCTCTGTCATCGTCTTTGAGAGACTCTCATTTATAGGAGGACGTTTTACAAGTTTTAACTTCAAGGGATATGAGATACCCTCAGGCGCTATACACATGATACCAAATTCAAGAGGGACATTTGCAAAAATTTTAAGAGATTTGGGAATTAATTATAAAAAGACCGATGTGTGGGTGGAGTACATGTGGGACGATTATCAAAAATCATGTAATGATGTGTTTGGTATATTTAAAACATTGAAATCAAAATCTGCTAGATGGTCATTTGCAAAAGTCATTTTTGAAATTATGCAGCCTCAAAAAGATGATGGGATCTCTTTCAGTGAATATTTAAACAATGAAGTTAAAAATGATGAACTTTATCGTTTCTTTGAAGTCTTCGTAAATTTTTCACTCAGTTTATCATTAGAAGGGATTTCAAAAAAAACAATGTTTAAAATCCTCAAAAATGTAGCTCTGCAAGGGGTCTACCTAGATAGCCAAGTTGTACCGATAGGCGGATGTAAAGGGGTCATAAATGGGCTGGAAAAAATTATCTCGGCAAACAATGGTAAAATAATCACAAATGCAGATATAGAACAAATACTTGTGCGGGAAGGAAAGACTGATGGCGTTGTAGTAAAAGTAGGTGAAGAATGCATAGAAATGAAAGGAAAATATGTGGTTAGCAATCTCGGACCAATAAAAACATATGAAAAAATAAACAAAAATGAATATTCAGTAACTTTATCGAAATTAAGAAAGAAAAAAACACCTGCTGGAATTACGATTTGTATTAGCGCATCAAAAGATATGTTAGGGCATAGTGGGATAACATTTACTCCAATTGCTGAACGTGTGTGTGGAATCGTACAGCCAACTACGCTCGATTCTTCACTTGCGCCAAAGGGCAAGCATTTATTGCTCACACATCAAATACTCAAAAATAAAAATATTGAAAAAGAAATAGGCATAGGCATTGCTGACTTGTATAAGATATTTCCGGATTTTGATAAATATTGTGAAATTTTGTGTATTCATTCATTTCACGATGATTGGCCTGTGAATTATCTAACGCAAGGTGATGATTTGCCAAATAGAACACAGATAGAAAATCTCTTTATGGTTGGAGATGGAAACAAAACACCCTCGCGTATTATGACAGAAGGAGTTGCGGATGGAGTAAAACATGTGGTTGACGAGATTTATGCTTCACAAAATAAAAAAATAAACTGAGACAGTGTGAATGACAAAAACAGAATTCAATGAATATTTCGATAATAAGTATTCTTCTATAGTCGATCAGTTCACCAAAAAATCAACCCTGCCACTCATTGTTACTTTAGGAATTATTATTTCATTATTCTATGCATTACACATTGTAATATGCCTAAGTTGCGGTGAATATGAACAATTAGCTAATGACTGGGCTACCCCAATAGTGATCATAGGAGGATTTTATCTTTTTGTTGTATATCTTTATCTCGAGAAAAAGGTAAAGAATAATTATTTAATTATAGGACAATTAACACTATGAGATTGTCGGAAAAGCACATATTTTGAGGTATTTTAAACTCTGGAAAAATTACAGCAAACCGTAGCACAACGATTTGTCTAATGAAGATGTTACGAAATGTTCATTTTCATCACTTTTCCGACAATCTCAACATACAATAACGAAACTCTTAAAAATGCAAGTGATGATTTATTTTCTGTGAATATAATAGATAAAATAGAGACGGCTATTTTTTTTCAGGACAGTATTCTCAAAATGAAAACGTGGCCATTCGGATATAATACAATTGTAAAAGTCTTGAGTGGCACTCTAATTCCTTTGGTATCGATGTTGTTTAATCTGTCACAGTTTGGGTAAGTTCTATCAGTACCATTTATTTAATTGAAAATGGGGCTCATTAATATAAGTATATCTTAAATGGTTTTTTTAGTAGAAACTTTAATGTCCACTCATTCGTATGTGTATCCCATACATAAGAGGATTATAAATGTTAGATATTGTAATACCAAAAGGCAGTTTAGAGGAACAGACATTATTGTTATTCAAACAGGCCGACCTTCCGATAAAAAAGACAGATCGTGAATACAACCCCCTGATAAATGATCCCAGGATAAAAAGAGTTAAAATTCTACGCCCTCAGGAGATTCCTACATACGTTGACCAGGGATATTTTGATCTCGGGATTACAGGTTTGGACTGGATAAATGAATCAGGCAGCGATGTTGTTGAGGTGGCAGATCTGCCTTATAGTAAGCAAGGTGCAGGCAATGTAAAGATCGTAATTGCCGTGCCGCAAGATGATATGACAATTAAGACCGCTGCAGACATTAAACCCAACAGCAGGGTTTCAACCGAATATCCCAACCTGACAAAATCATATTTCGAGAAACTGGGAATTCCAATCGAGATATTCTTTTCCTATGGCGCCACAGAAGCAAAAGTTCCGGAACTGGTTGATGTGGTTGTCGATCTTACCGAGACAGGATCTACACTACGAAAGAACGGCCTGAAGATCGTAGATGTTATTGCCGAATCATCTACAAAACTCATAGCCAACAAGAAAAGCTGGGCTGACCCAAAAAAACGTCAAAGTATCGAAGAGATCAGGACATTACTGCTGGCAGTTATTGAAGCCCGCGGAAAAGTCCTGATCGATATGAACGTGCACAAGGATAAACTGGATGCCCTGGTTAAAGCACTTCCAGCAATGAAGAAACCTACCGTGAACCAGTTGTATAAGTCAGATTACTATGCAGTGGAGACCGTGGTTAATAAAAATGAGATCAATATTCTTATCCCAAAATTGAAATCACTGGGTGCAGAGGACATATTGGAACTTAATATTTCCAAGATAGTCCACTAATTTTTTTTAGATCCCGCTTACCAGGTCATATAGTGCAGCTTTTGGGTCTGAGGCTTTTACAACTCCTGAGGCCAGCAGCACACCTACGCTTCCCAGCTCCAGGGCGGCTGCCAGGTCTTCACCTTTGCTAATCCCTGCACCGCATAGCACTTTAACATTACTGTTGACCAGTTTCACTGCTTCTACAGAGCCAGTGATCACTTCTGGGTTAGCTTTTGATACAGGAATGCCTGAACCGATCAGTTCCGGTGGTTCGACTGCCACATAATCAGGTCCAAGTGCAGATGCCGCGCGGGTGGTTGCAATATTGTTGGTGCATACAATTGTACTCAGTCCTGCCAGGCTGGCCGCTGTTAAGGCTGCATCGATCTCAGCCAGTCCCAGACGCCGCTCTGAATGATTTATCAGCGTTCCGGTTGCTCCCGCTTCCTTAATGGTGCGGGCCATAATATGTCCTGTAAAACTGCCGGCACCAACACTGTCCAGGTGTTGTGAGAAGACCGGAATATCCACGGTCGATGCTACCCGATATATATCCGGGATCTGGGGTGCTGCTACAATATTAGCACCGGTCTCATCAGCTACATCTTTACAGGCCTGGGCTATTGATACTGCATTCTTTCCCGTACCTTCAAGATAGGTCTTGAAATTTAGTACAATTATTGGTTGATTCATTTGACTTTCCTCACAATCTGTTTTTTATTATTAAATGATGATGATTATTGCTTAATTATTTTTGGTTTGTTTTTCACCATTTATGGGTTTTTAATAATCAAACCATAAACTATAAATGCACCAAATATCATCATTATTATTATTAGTATTTTTCAGAAAACATAAACATTTTATACTTAAGTAGGGTGGGCCTATCGGGGGATGATAAATCCCCCAATCATTATAACCAACTATCCTTGGATTTTTAGAATATTCTTATATATCAAAAGTTCTATTTTTCCCATCATGTCAACATTATATACAGGTTACGAATCACTGGTACTGGGTGCACTGGACTCGGGAGTATCCTTTGCCACAGGAGTGCCTGGTTATCCCATAAATGAAATAATGGGATTATTAATGGACTCATCTGTAGAAGCGCGATGGTCCATCAATGAAAAAGTGGCGCTTGAAGCAGCATTGGGTGCTTCTGCAGTGGGAAAACGGTCAATTGTTATTGTCAAACACGTTGGCATGAATATACTGGCAGACCCCCTTATCACTTCAGCAACCCATACCATTGGTGCCGGGGTTGTGATAATTTCCGGGGATGATCCGGGAGCAGAAAAGAGCCAGAATGAGCAGGATTCCCGTTATTATGGTCTCTTAGCAGAAGTCCCGGTATTTGATCCTGCCAACCCGAAATTTGCATATACATCTATATCCTACGCCTTCCAGCTCTCAGAAGAAGTGAGTACACCAGTAATTATCCGGGTTACTGAAAGATTGAACAATATTAGAGATAAACTGCAAAGGGAAATAAATGAGTTTAAAGACTTTCCAAAATTTGATCGGAAAATATGGTCTTATACTCACAAAGGCAGACACCAGCTATTTCACAAACATTCTTATCCAAAAATGTTAAAGGCCTCTACAAAGACCGAGATAAATATTTACCATAACAGGGGCAAAGAAATGGGGGTCATTTCATCAGGATATGTTTCTACATTAGTAGAAGAAGTGGTTTCTGAAAAATATAAAGATGTATCCCATCTGGCACTTACTCTGATCAATCCCCTACCCAGACCTGTGATTAATGAATTTATAAAGAAACATTCACGAGTACTGGTTATAGAGGAGACTGAACCTGTTATCGAACAGCAGATATCAAATGAATGGGTTGTTGGGAAATTATCAGGTCACATAGGACATGAAAAAATCGAAACTAATGATATTATTCTGGCATTGGAACACATACACCATAACAGCGTGATCCGTCCTTGCAAACCACAGACAATTAAAAGCCGGGGTTTCTCAAGGAGCATCTGCGAAGACTGTCCTTATAATGTGTTATACAAAGTTCTTGGAACGCTTGAGGTGCCTGTGGCAGGCGATCTGGGTTGTTCCATCAGGACCGCTTCGCCACCTATGGAAGTGGTGGATATGGCATATTCACTGGGTTCATCCATTGCTACTGCAACAGGATTCGATAAGAAAGGTATTGCATTAATCGGTGATTACGGGCTGGTACATACTGGCCTCCAGGGCTTGATAGAAGCAGTATTTCATAAAAAAGATGTACTGGTCGTGGTATTGCAGAATAATATTGCAGCCCTTACCGGAGGGCAAATCGTACCTGATATGACAGAAGTGATAAAGTGTATCGTGCCTGAATCGTGTATTTCAATAAATGTTGAGACTGTAAATGAGAAAAAATTATTGAATGTGCTGCAATCTGAACTTAAAAAGAAAGGAATTTCTGTTATTTTGGCCCGCGGAAAGTGCAGATTGCATTGACGATCTCTTCTAATCAACTAGCATGATCTCTTTTATAAATTCTTCCAAACGTTTGCATGGAATGCCCTGTTTTGCATGGGTGCAGTCCTTGACCTTTTCCAGGAGTTTGCATAACTGGCCATGGTTAAGATCATAACCCATGGTCTGGACTATACCTTTTAATGCCTTTGTTCCGGTATGTTTGCCGATAATCAGGCTGCGTTTACCCCCTACCAGTTCAGGGGAGAACAATTCATAAGTACTGGGTTCTTCAAGAATGGCAGCTACATGAATCCCGCTTTCATGAGCAAAAGCATGATCGCCCACTATCGCCTTGTTTTTTGCTAATTTTATTCCAGAGTATTCAACAACCATTCTGGACAATTTGGTAATATTGGTTGTCTGGTACCTATCAATACCGTACTGAACAAGAAGTGACATCAATATTTCTTCCAAAGCAGCATTACCTGCCCTTTCTCCGATTCCGTTAACAGTAGTATGCAGCTGTTTAGCACCGGCTTCTGCTGCGGCAATGGTATTGGCTGTGGCCATACCCAGATCATCATGACAGTGTATACAGATATCGGTCTTGATGTCTTTCTTAATTTCAGTTATAAGATATTGAGTCGTACTGGGATTTAATATCCCAACTGTGTCAGCTATGCTGATATAATCAGCATGCCTGTCTTCTGCCATTTTAAAAATACCTTTTAGAATATTAATATCTGTACGGGTAGCATCCTCTGCAGCAAACCGTACTGTAAGCCCATGATCTTTGGCATATTCCAAAGCACCGAGGGCACATTCAGTAGCCTCCAGGCATGTTTTGTGATATTTATATTTCAGGTGTAGATCTGATGTTGCAATAAAAATGCTGACAATGTCAACATCACAGCCAATGGCCACATCAATATCAGGGATCACGGCACGGGATAAACAACATATTTTGGCATCAAGACCCATTTTTGAAATTTCCCTCACAGTGTCCCGTTCTCCCTGGGATACTACAGGAAAACCTGCCTCGATCACTTCGATGCCAATATTGTCAAGTTCTTGCGCGATATGTTTTTTCTCATTAGTAGTAAAAGCTGTACCAGGAGTCTGTTCACCGTCTCTGAGGGTAACATCACAGATCTCTATGTCGTTTGGTCTTTTATTAATTATGTCGACTAATTTGTTCCTTGAATACTGCATAATTATCACCTAAAGGGCAAATCAATAGTTCTATCACATACTAAGTAGTTTTCGATATATCAATTTCAATCGGAGATTATGGTTTTGGCTACAATCAGTGAAAAAATATTCAGTAAAGCATCCAACAGCATCACTCATGCAGGTGATTTCGTTATTGCCAATGTGGATTATGCTATGGCTCATGATGGGACAAGCGTACTGACCGTGAAAGCATTTCGAGAGATGAAAGTTGAAACTGTCTGGGACCCCGAGCGGATCATTATACCTTTTGATCATATAACTCCAGCCAGTACTGAAATATCGGCTGATCTGCAGCGCAAAATCAGGCAGTGGGCAAAAGAGCAGAATATCTCACACCTCTATGATGTGGGTGAGGGCATCTGTCATCAGGTACTGCCTGAGCAGGGTTTTGCCCTTCCCGGAAAACTGATCGTGGGGGCAGATTCCCATTCATGTACTTACGGTGCTTTTGGAGCTTTTGCTACCGGAGTGGGGGCAACAGATATGGCTGAGATTTTTGCATCTGGTAAATTGTGGTTCAGGGTACCTCATACCATGAGGATCAATGTCGAAGGAACGCTGGGGCCACAAATATCTGCCAAAGACCTGACACTTTATGTGATTAAACACGTGAGGACAGACGGTGCCACGTATAAGGCAATGGAATATTACGGCTCTGCCATTGAAGCACTCAGTATTTCAGGCAGGATGACCCTGTGCAATATGGCTATTGAGATGGGAGGAAAGGCTGGGATCGTGCCACCTGATCATAAGACTGAAGAGTTCCTGAAAGGCAGGGCAATAGAGGATTATACTCATATCTATTCAGATGAGGATGCCAATTATATTGACGAGCTGAATCTGAATGTAGATGACCTGGCTCCCCAGGTTGCAAAACCCCACCAGGTAGACAATGTATGCGATGTGGATGAGGTTGTCGGGATCAATGTGGACCAGGTGTTTATTGGTTCCTGCACTAACGGCAGGCTAGAGGATCTGGAAGCTGCAGCCCGGATATTGAAAGGTAATAAAGTGGCTGTGAGGACTATTGTAATCCCTGCTTCAAAGACCGTTCTGCTTGAGGCCATTGAGAAAGGATATATTTCCAGTCTTGTAGAGGCAGGGGTTACATTAGGACCAACGGGCTGCGGACCGTGCCTGGGAGCGCACCTGGGGGTGCTGGCAGAAGGTGAGGTCTGTGTGTCAACCTCAAACCGTAATTTCAAGGGCAGAATGGGGAAAGGTGGGTTATTATACCTGGCATCTCCAGAGACTGCTGCTGCATCTGCATTGAAAGGCGAGATAGCTGATCCAAGAGAGGTCTAGTTGCCTTTGCGATAATTCAGGGTTAGCTGTAAAAACCTTCATGTCCCATTAATGATATATGGTAATTGTATGCTTCGTGACAGGGATAAATATGTGATATGGCCTGCATATATAGATAAGGCCAACAGCAGAAGCAGTGGACGTATCATTTCTAAAAAGCTCTCGATTGTCTCCCCAGAGTTAAAAGAGATCGTGTATGCAGCTAAAGAGTTGGGAATAAATCCAGTTATTGAGTCCGATAAGGCATATCCTAAATCCTGGTGGGAGGTCAGCGGACGGGTGCTGGTTGATAAGAAAGGAGCAAAGTCAGAGATCGCCAGGCAGATTGCCAAGAAGATCAGGCAAAAACGCGGTTGATTAAATTGCTGCATTGTTATTTAAAATAAGTAAATCAATTGGTTATGTCCTTTTTTTCCCCCATACAATGGCTACAAGCTCGAACATTTCCAACTGTACATTATAGTCCTCTGCAGGTTCGAATGCCTTTTTGATATCAACAGTATTAACATATTCAGCTGTACGCAGTTCCACAAAAGTATGGAATATCTGCAGCAGTATCTTTTTAGAGAATTTCGTCTGCTGTACTACATCCATGACAGCCATCTCACCACCCGGTTTCAACGTCCTGAACATTTCGTTAAAAACCTCTCCAGGCCTGGCCACTTCATGCATTGCAAAACTGGAAACAGCCGTATCAAACTTTCCTTCCTTGAAAGGTAGCCTGTGAGCATCTGCCACTACAAATTCCCCATTTGATTTAAACCTGGCCCGACGCAGCATATCAATGGATATGTCAGTAGAAACAACATTGGCAGGACCCATATTTCCTCCCAGATACCCGGTCCCGGATCCAAGATCCAGAATACGTTTGCTTTTTGCAATTGTGATCTTACCCAACAACTGACGCCGTAATCTATTATACTGGCCCAACATTGAGACCTTTGCCACATAATCATATACAGGTGATAGATATTTGAATAACCCGTGGCTTTTCACTGTATTTTTCATGATCTTGCCTAGCTTAATACAAGACCCTATAAATATTATGTTATTGGAAATGTAAACTTTGAGTTTATTATTTAAAAGTTGTTCTGAGCAGATAATATTTCGAAAAACTTATCTATATTCCCATATTTTTGAGAAATGTGCCCTGAGCAATCAATGAACATACTTTGTTTGTGGATTTGTCCCCTCAGACTAATCAGGGCGCACGATGTACCCAGATAGATGCTCTAACCGCTAATTCGAGTTTGTTTCTGGGTGCATCTATATTTAATAAGGATTCAAAGCAACAAATCGTTTTTTTAAGTATAGGAAGACCCAGTACAATCAGTACGGGGATAGTTATTGTTCCTACCCTTTAGCCACACCCATAGGTTTTACCCTGACCACCTTACGGGCAATATTGAGATCATGAACCACATTAACCACTTCACTGCTGGATTTGTACACCTCTGGCGCCTCCTCGGCCAGCATGGACGGGTGGGTGGCCCTCACATAGATACCCTGTTCTGCCAATTGTTTCTCAAGCACTTCGCCCCTGAACTTGCGTTTGGCCTCTGCCCTTCCCATCACCCTGCCGGCACCGTGACAGGCAGAGCCAAAAGTCAGTTCCATGGCCCTCTCAGCCCCGTGTAGGATATATGAAGGTGAGCCCATGCTGCCCAGGAAGCACCCAAATTAAACGCATCATCCAGTTCACTATCTGAAACCCTCAGCTTGCTCTTGGAACCCACACCAGATGGAATGGCTGTGAATAATTTGTTCATCAATTCCTTGATCCTGGGTCTTACCTCCCGGATTTCCAGGTCTGTCCTTAAGATACGTACCCCGCAGTTGATATCAAATCCCACGCCGCCTGAGACCCTCATTCCTTCCTGGAAGTCCATAGGGACCTCATAGAGATTCTCTTCTACCTTTTGAACGATATCACTGGGTTTTGTCATGATCTCGATTTCCTTTATTAATAATGCCTTAATATTTGATCAAGAATAATAATTCTTTGTCTCAGGTATCAACAATAACATGGGTACTATATCCCACGTATTCCTTTGTTACCGAAAGCTGGTGGTATGTAACAGCCTTTACTTCAGTTTCGAACGCATGCCTGGTTAGATCAATATCCTCACCCATAGCCCGTCCTTTCAGGATATATCCAGTGTCAGCCTGTATAATTGAGTCAATATGAAATTCCCCGAATATTATCTCCTCCACCTCAAATTGAAACAACAGTTCAGATAAATAATTGTATAATAGGTTATCAATTCCATCTGATTCCAATTCGATATCTACAGACCTTTCAGGTTTTATGTTACTGATATCGTTTATAATAACATTGAACATGGCAAGAGCCGAATATTCAAATACCTCTTCTAATGTATTGCCGAAAGCCCTGAACCTGACATCGGCTGGATGGGGGAGATATTCATAAGTGGGTAGGGTCATGTAGATATATACATTCCAGATTCACGTAAAAGTACCTGTTCCAGGTTTCTTATGATTTATCCAGATACACAGTCTGTGATGGGAATGCTATTTCCACACCAAGATCTTCAAGCAGGTGCATGATCTTCAGGTTGAAATCTTCCTTGATCTGGAGATGTTCATCCCATACAGTGGTCCTGGTGAAACAGTATATGAAAATATCCAGCGAATAGGCCCCGAAATCAGTAAAACGTACTATATTGAAATTGTGATCGAACCTGGGGTCGTCCTGTATGATCTGCTTGATACCATCTACCACCCGGGTCATCTGGGTTGCTGTGGTCCCGTAGGTCACACCCAGGGTGAAGTTGATCCTGCGTTTTGGCCTGGCAGAATAATTTATCACTCCATCTTTTATAAACCGGCTGTTGGGAAGGGTTACCAGAGCCTGGTCGAACCTGCGGATGCGGGTTGACCGAAAACCGATTTCTTCCACCGTTCCCTCGAAATTCGCAATTTCTATCCAGTCCCCTATGCGAAACGGCCGGTCTGAAAAGACGGTAAAGGACCCGAACAGGTTGCTTACCGTATCCTGGGCAGCCAGGGCAAAGGCCAGGCCTCCGATCCCCAGTCCTGCCAGGAGCGAGGTTATATCATAGCCAAAATTGCGGACAATGAACAGGATACCAAGAACCAGCACAAAGAGGCGGAGAGTTTTAACAATCATTGGAGCAAGCTGATCATCGAGTCTGCTATCACTTTTTTCAGCGAATTTTAAGATAATATGTCCAACGACATCTATCAGTTTGAATACTAGATACAGCAGTAAAAATGAAACAGCCAGAACATACGCATTATTGGTAATCAGGCTGACATTCACAAAACCTATTTGATCTGGTAATTGCAGGGACAGAATCCCAATATACAAACCCTGGAGTAAAATTAAATAACTAATAGGAGTTTTAACAGTCTTTATTATAAGATCATCAATATCAGTTTTTGTGCTTTTTGTGATTACAGTTATTTTTTTCTCTAAAATATATATAAAAATTGACCTGATAAGAAATGTCAGGAATATTATTATGAAGAATAATCCCAGCTTTTCAATAGGAATTCCTAATATTTCCGCATTCAAGATGTCTGAGATTGTTGCCATACCACTATTCTGGTATGAGTTGTATCGGTATTTAAAAGTTATTGTGAATGAGATTGCCAATAATTTGGAATTATATAAATCTGAGAGGTAATATCTGATAGTAATCCTTTTTAGTCAATCTGACTATTAACCACCCATAATGACAGGTGCAATAGCATTACTATCCTCAGGTCTGGACTCCACGGTAGCATTCAAGAAGGCGTTTGATACTTTTGATCAGGTGATCTGCATTACCTTTGACTACGGCCAGCGGGCCGCACCAAGTGAGATAGAAAATGCCATAGCCATCTGCAAAAAATACAAATGTGAGCACCATGTGATCCAATTGCCCTGGTATAGAACCTTCAGTGGGAGCCTGACCGGTACTGAAGACCTGCCTGAACCTTCAATGTCAGACCTGGACGATCTGGAAAAGTGCCTGGATACTGCCCGCAGTGTTTGGGTCCCGGCCCGCAACATGGTATTTCTATCAATCGCCTCCTCCTTTGCAGAAGCACACAATTACGGGCATATTGTAGTGGGATTTGATGCTGAAGAAGGCGTTACCTTCCCTGATAATACTCCAGAATTCATACATCTGTTTGACAAAGCTCTGGAATACGGCACCCTGAACCATCCTACTATTTTTGCGCCCCTTGCTGATCTGGATAAAGAGGCTATTGTAAGACTGGGACTTAAAATTCAGGCACCCATGGAATATTCCTGGTCATGTTATACCTCTGATCCGGTTCCATGTGGGGTATGCGAATCCTGTATGAGACGAAAACGTGCTTTTTCAAGGGCAGAAACATTTGACCCCCTCCTGGCAAGACTGGGCAAATCTTAATGTCCTCATTGACGGTTATAGAGTTGAAATGAGTCTGGACGAAGAAATCAAAGATATTGAGGATGAGATCCGCAAAACTCCTTACAATAAAGCCACATCCCATCATATAGGCAGACTGAAAGGCAAACTTGCCCGCTTAAAAGAAGATATACAAAAAAGAGCCAGCTCCAAAGGTGGAAGCGATGGCTACTCTGTCAAGAAATCAGGAGATGCCACCGTTGTACTTGTGGGTTACCCATCAGTGGGTAAATCCACGGTATTGAACAGATTAACAGGTGCCAAGTCTGCGGTAGCAGCCTACGAATTTACCACATTGGATGTAATACCAGGAACGCTTCTGCACAACCATGCCATCATCCAGATCCTGGACGTGCCTGGATTAGTAAAGGGGGCGGCTTCAGGTCGAGGCAAGGGAAAAGAGGTCATATCTGTGATCAGAAACGCAGACCTTGTGGCATTTATTATTGATGTATTCCAGACCAATCACCTGGTCACCCTTGAGAAAGAACTCTATGATGCTGGCATCAGGATCAATACCAGAAGACCTGATGCCAGAGTTATCAGAAAATTCCGGGGCGGAGTAAATATCAATTCTACTGTTGAACTGGAATTTGATGAGAGTATTATTAATTCCATACTTAAAGAATATAAGATCCATAATGCTGAAGTGCTTATCCGGGAACCTATCGACATTGATGAGTTCATTGATGCACTGCTGGGCCACAGAAAATATATCAATGCCATAACAATCATCAATAAGATGGATCTGGTTGATGAGGAATTCAAGTCAGATATCAGAACAGAGTTTCCGGATGCGCTCTTGATCTCAGCCAATGAGGATGAAAATCTGGATCAGTTAAAGGATGCCATTTTTGAAGAGCTCGATTTCATCCGTATTTATATGAAACCACAGGGTGAGCCAGCTGATCTGGATGAGCCTATGATAGTACAAAGCGGTGTAAATGTGGGTGATATCTGTGATAAACTGCACCGGGAGTTCAGGCGCAGGTTCAGGTATGCCCAGGTGTGGGGTAAATCAGCAAAACATGAAGGCCAGAGAGCAGGATTGGAACATACCTTAATGGATGGTGACATTCTGACAATTATAACTCAAAAGTGATTTGTCCATGATATCAAAACTTACCCCGAGAAAAGCCAATATTTCCATGACTGCAGGCATCTATCTCTCATTACTTGGCATCGTTATTTCAATGTACTTTAAATGGAGGGTATTGTCCCTGGTTTCTTTTTTCCACCTTCAACTTGAGAGCCCAGGACATTCTCTATAAGACAGGTGCCAATGATACCTACAAGACATACTCTTAGTTTGTCCAATCCAAATTTTTCTTCGATCGCTAACGCTTTATGATGGTTGCAATTTTTGGTTGTTAATAAAACAGAATCCGCACTGATAAAATTGGTCTCAACATTTTCCCGAAGATGGTCGACAATATCGGCACCATATTTTCTTGGAAAATTTCTAATAATAGCTTTATATGATTCCCAAAACATATTCTGGGCCGAGGCAATGAAACACCGGCTGATCAACATTTCAGCGTTAATTAATTTTTCATCTGCGTTCATAATTTACAATACACTTAATAATTTCTAAATGTAATTCCCAATAAAACAATATGTTTAATTAAACATATATCTAAGCATCAGTTTAATCACTACCATATAGTAAAAAAATCAATTAAGGAACTCTTCTATGCGTTCTAATGCAGTTTTTAATTCATCCAGACTGGAAGCATACGAACACCTTAAATACCCAGTTCCTGACTGCCCAAATACATCCCCAGGCACTACTGCTACCTTTTGCTGACGCAGCAGGTCTTCGGCAAATTGGGTTGATGTCATTCCTGTAGACTGTATTGACGGAAATGCATAGAATGCACCTTTTGGTTCAAAACAATCCAGACCAAGACTGTTCAGGCCAGAGACAAATAGCCTCCTGCGACGGTTATATTCCCGCACCATTGACTGCATCTCAGATTCTCCGTGTTTCAAAGCCTCAATGGCTCCTATCTGAGCTGTGATGGGCGCACACAGCATGGTATATTGATGAATAAGGAGCATGGCGCTTATAATACTGGGAGGTCCCATGGCATACCCGATACGTAAACCTGTCATGGCATGGGATTTGGACAGCCCGTTCAGCAGAATGGTGCGTTCATCCATGCCGTTTAATGATGAGAAGCAGGTATGTTTGCCATTATATGTCAACTTGTCATATACCTCATCTGAGATTACAAGCAGGTCGTGTTCCACTGCCACGTCTGCCACTTCTTCCAGATCCTGCTTCCTCATAACAGCCCCAGTGGGATTGTTGGGATAGCTCAGGATAATAGCTTTTGTCTTACCGGTTACAGCTGCCTCTACCTGCTCGCCTGTTAACCGGAACTCGTTTTCCCTTGACGTAGAAACTGTGACCGGTGTACCTCCAGCAAAAATAATACCGGGTTTATATGAAACATAACAGGGTTCATGAAAAATAACCTCATCACCCGGATTCACTATTGCCCTGAGTGCCAGATCGGCTGCTTCACTCACTCCTGTGGTCACGAGTACCTGATCTTCAGGATTGTAATCCACCCCGTAATCATTGTGGAAGGAATCTGAGATGGCTTCCCGCAATTCAATCAATCCGGAATTGGAGGTATAGGATGTGAAGCCCTTTTCCAGTGAATAGATACATGCCTCCCTGATATGCCATGGAGTGACAAAATCAGGTTCTCCCACACCTAAGGAGATAACATCGTCCATCCCTATTACCATATCAAAGAATTTCCTGATACCCGAGGGTGGAACCGCATCGATCATATTTGAGATAAATCTTTTAGTATCTGTCATCTGGCAGCCACTTCAAGGGGATATAGCGAGTCTTTTTGATTTGTCTTTTTCAAATAAAGTGACGCCATCTTCTTTGTATGTTTTCAGAACAAAATGTGTAACAGTACTCTGTACCTGGTCAAGGGTCGCTATCTTCTCGGCCACAAAAAAGGCCACTTCCTTCATGGAGTTTCCCCGTACCGTTAAGGAGAGATCATGGTCCCCTGATATCAGCCTGATCGAACGGACCTCATTGAAACTGGCTATGCGCTTCGCAATTGAATCGTATCCTGTCCTGTCTCCCAGGTTTATCTTGAGTTCGATGACAGCATAGATGTATTCTTCTCCCACTTTGTCCCAGTCGATAACTGCCTTGTATTTACGAATGATACCACTGTCTTCAAGGTCTTTAATATGGGACCGTACCTCTTCTTCCGAATATCCGGTTAATATAGCAATCTCTGCCGGATCTTTTTTAGGGTCCTGCTCGATTATTTCAAGTATCTCATTCATAAACACACCTGTCCTTTAAGGTTAGATTTCCTATGCATTGTCAATAGATAGATTTTGCGTTTGAAAAGTTTTCATGTTATATTCAAGATGCAGATTTACACTGATTTAAGGTTGCATCTGCGTTCGTATATACGGTTTATTGAAGTAATGGATTGAATGAGCCTGAATATTCCATCTGGTATGGTGAGTTTATCCGGTGTTTCCATGCTAACCTTATTTAGAATTGTCATTCTCTTTATAAACTATTTGTGCACCAGATTTATTGGCAGTAGTCACAAAAACCTCCCCGCCAATGGTGGATTCCAGATATTCCGATACTACCCATTTCATCTGTTCCGGCTCCTCTGCTACACAGAACACGGTGGGTCCAAAGGAGCTCATGCCGGCTCCGTAGGCTCCCGCTTCCCGCATAACATTCATGCACTGCCTGACCTCCCTTGGCTGTAAGGACACTTCCCGTTGCTTGAACCCCACGCCCTGTATGCGGTTCAAAGCGTCTCCAAAGCTTGCTATATCTGCTTCTACGACTGAAGGCAGCATCTCCATCAATATGATGTGGGACACGGCCTGGACTTCGGGCAGAGGAATGGGACAATATTCCCTGAAAATATCCACTTCGTTTTTATCAGAAGCACCTTTTAGGTGGGGAATTGCCACAACCAAAGGCCAGTCAGGGAAATCATGTCTGAACAGCACCGGTCCAGGCGGAACCCGGCTGGCAGCAGATGGGGAAAATGCTCCTTTGTCAGCAAAGCGGTGACCCCCATCTACGATAAAACCGCCGTGCTCAAAGGATTCCACGCCGATCCCTGAAGTACCGCCCCTGCCAACCAATGCTGCGATCTCCCTGACCTCCAGTCCCAGTTCATAGAGCTGGTTCACGGCCCAGCCTGCAGCAAGGCCGCTCTGGGTCCCGCTGCCTAAGCCCACATGGGACTGGTATGATGTTTCTACCAAGATATGTATCCCATTTCCTTCAGGAATGACCGCTTCAGCCGCCCTTTTCATCCGGTCAAGATGTTCGCTGTTTCCTGTCACGAACACGCCTTCATCAGTTTGTTCAGCCGAGATCTTCATGCATGGCCGCTCAAGGGTGAGTCCCACCCCACCGTCCACCCTGCCCAGAGAGGCATTCATGTCAATCAGGGTGATATGTAATCGGGAAGGTGTGGTTATCTGGATCATTACTTTCAAAGACCGTTGTTCATCATAATAAAATTTGGGAAATAAGTATTATACAGTACTCATATATGATAATACATGAACGGGCATGATCATTCCATGACTGAAAAGAATCTCAGATATGCCATCTATGCCACATCCGTCATATTTATTCTTGAAGTGGCAGGTGGTCTATTTACCAACAGTCTTGCCCTGCTCAGCGATGCAGCCCACATGTTCATGGATGTATTTGCCCTGGTGCTCACCTATGCCGCAATCCAGATCGCTAAAAGACCCTCGAACAACAGGGTCACCTACGGTTACCATCGATTGGAAATTTTCTCTGCATTGATAAATGGGATTACCCTGATCGCGATCTCGGGTTTTATTGCCAGGGAAGCATACATTCGTTTACTGGCCCCTCCTGAAGTTAGGGGATTTGAGATGTTGCTGGTGGCAGTGGTGGGACTGGTGGTCAATATCTGGGTCACATCTCGTTTGCATGGTCATCACGACCTCAATATCAGGGGTGCGTATTTGCACGCCCTGGGTGATGCCCTGAGCAGTGTCGCCGTGATCATCGGGGCACTTATCATCATCCTCACCGGGAAAAACCAGGCTGATCCTATTCTAAGTTTTATCATCATTGCAATCATCCTGTTCGGGTCTGTGAAGCTGATACGGGATTCTGTACATATCCTGCTGGAATCAGCACCAAAACATGTGAACATCAATGAACTGGTGGACTCAGTGACTTCAATAGAAGGCGTGGAAGACATACATGATGTTCATCTATGGAGTGTTTGTTCAAATGTACATGCCATAAGTGGCCATATCCTGGTGAAAGATATGCATGTATGCGATACAGAATCGTTGATCAAATCCATTAATGAATTGCTTACAGATAAGTTCAATATTACTCAGACCACATTCCAGTTTGAGAGTATAGAGTGCGGTAGATCCCTTATACACGATGTGAAGCATAAATGACAGGTGAATAATAATGAAAGACAGACATGTTATGGAAGCTCTTGGAAAAACCAGGGTGGTTGTAGAGAACGGTAAAGTGGTTGAAGTGGGTGAGCCCCAGACAGATTATTGTCCAATTTTTGCGAAAGTCCGGAATATCAAACAATTCACCCCAGAATCGGTAAGAAGCAATATTGAATTCAGAATCGATGATTTTGGGATGTTTACTGCCCAGCGGGCCATAGAGATGGAGATATTTGTAGGATTTGGTGCCAGCGAGACATTCATGACCGCCTTGCGCCGGGATCTGCTTGATTCCTGCGTCACTGCCTGTGAGGGGGCAGGGACTGTGATCACAAGCAGCCCTGCACTGGCCCAGGGCATTGGCAGCCGGATATCTGGACTGGTCGAGACCACGCCCATTCCTGAACTCATTCGTCGCATAGAAGAGAAAGGCGGCACAATACTGGACCCGAAAACAGCAGCATTAGACCAGGTTGCTGGTGTGGAAAAATCTATCCGGATGGGGCACAAGCGCATTGGTGTCTCAGTGATCTGTGTAGAGGATGTTAAAAAAATGAAAGAACTCGAAAAGGAGCACGATGTGGAGATAATCACCTTTGGTGTGCATGTGACGGGTTTAGGAGAAAAGGAATCAAAAGAATTGATCTCTATTGTGGATGTGACCACAGGATGTACTTCCAGGTATATTAGAGAACACATTAAAGGGCATGCACTGGCACAATTCGGTACTGCTATACCTATATTTGCCATTACTCAAAGAGGTAAGGAACTGCTGCTTGAGAGGGCAAAGGAAGTTACAGATCCAATCCTGATCAATACCATGAAACTCCCGGTATTACCTGAGGATAAACAGCCCAGACCGCTTATATAAATCGTGAAAAAAGCAGTGTGAAAGAAAAGTTAATAAACTATAATGTTAAATTAAATATTTAAGGCAAAAGTCGGGTTTTGATTTATCCCCTCATATCCCATTCATAAAATCGACTTTTGCCTTTTCTTTTAATTTATGTTGAATTATTCCAGTCCATAATGTTTGACGTTCCAATCTGCAATGGCCTGTATCTTGGTGATCTCATCTTTACCGCCATCCATGGTGAACAGGTGCTTGAACCTGCCCTGGGATTTTAAATAATCTTCCACAGGCTTTCGGTTTTTCACTTTCCTCACATTGCTAAGTTCACCGTTCTCCATCTCATACATGGGCCACAGGGCTGTTTCCACTGCAAGTTTCCCAACTTCTACAGTCTTGGATGTATCGAACTTCCAGCCTGTGGTACATGGGGCATGAGCATGTACATACGTGGGGCCTTCAATATCAACGGCCTTTTTTACCTTACGGATCATGTCTTTAGGATAAGATATGGACGTGGTTGCCACATAAGGAGAATCATGGGCTACCAATATGGCGGGCATGTTCTTTTTTGGTCTTGGGTTACCAAAACTTTGCTTGCCTGCAGGGCTGGTGGTGGTGGAAGCGCCGTATGGTGTAGCACCGCTACGCTGAACACCTGTGTTCATATAAGCCTCATTGTCCACACATACGTAGGTTATATCATCACCACGTTCGAAAGCGCCTGAGATTGCCTGTAAACCGATATCCAGTGTGGCACCGTCACCGCCTATGGCAACCACTTTTGTATTCCCCTTCCGGCCCATAGCTTTTAGTGCCGCATCAACGCCAGAAGCCACTGCAGCCGCATTCTCAAATAGTGAATGTATCCAGGGTACTTCCCATGAAGACTCTGGATAGGGTGTGGTCATTACTTCCAGGCACCCGGTTGGGCTGACTACAATTGCGTCATCACCAACTGCTTCTAACACGAAGTTAGCTGCCATTGCATCACAACAACCTGCACATCCTCTATGTCCGGGGGCAAGTCTGCTCATACCAGATCACCTCGCAGGTCGGCAAATTCACTTTCAACGGCAATACCCGATCTCATCGTATCCTTTGCCTTATCTATGATCATCCTGATTGTTCTTCTTGGAATATCCCTACCACCATGTCCAAGCATAAAGCCCATTACCGGTACATTGATGTCAGTATTATAAAGAGAGGATTTAACCTCAGTGAGCAGAGCCCCTTCATTCAATCCCAGTGAAATGTTCTTATCAAGCGTCACTACGACGGAAGCCTCAGCCAGTGCTTTGCGGATAGCCTCAACAGGGAATGGTCTGAACGAGCGCACTTTGACAAGTCCGACCTTAATACCATCGCTGCGCACCTTATCGATCACATCCTTAATGGTTCCGATGATTGAACCCATGGCCATGATAATGATCTCGGCATCCTCTGTCTTATAAGTATCAATAAGGCCGCCGTAATATCGCCCAAATATCTTATTGAAATCATCGGCAGCTTTTTCTATTTTTTCAAGAGCATTATCCATAGCCTTTTGCTGCAGGTACCTGAATTCAGTATAGGTCGTGGGATCA
>DATKUV010000109.1:0-3471 GCA_035530415.1 Candidatus Nanoarchaeia archaeon
ACCAAAGAGGCAGGGATAGCTAAAGGTACGTTTTTTAATTATTTTCCGACTAAAGAAGCCCTCCTCATGTACTTCGGAGAACAAAAAGAGGAGCTAATTTATGATCTTATTGAAAATGAAACCAACAAAAGCATTCCTATAAAAGAAAAAATTAAAAATTTACTGGTATTTCTTGCAGAAAGCTATGAAAAAGACAAAGAGCTTACAAAACTGTTGATGTATGAATACCATCGAAATATTATGCATACCGGTTTAACACATTATGAACCTAAAAATAGCATCCATCGCCTTAATAAAATCCTCTACGATTTTCTCTATGAGGGGGTAAAAAAAGGAGAAATAAAAAATCATATTGAAGTCAATAAAGCAGCTGAAAATTTAACAGCCATCTATTTTCATTCTCTGATCATGTGGTTGAAATCTGAGAACGATTACTCCTTTTCCAGTGATATATCTGAAAAGATAGATCTGTTATTCGAAGGTATCGAAGGTTGAAAATAATGATTGTAAAGCAATTTTCGAACTTGTGATATTATGGAAGCCATAATCGAACTACAGGACGTCTGGAAAATATACCATATGGGAGAGTTCGACGTACCAGCACTCCAGGGAATAAATCTGGCAATCCAAAAAGGAGAATCTGTTGCTATAACAGGACCCAGCGGCTGCGGGAAATCCACTATGCTAAATATGATCGGATGTCTGGATATGCCCACTCGCGGAAAGATTCTCCTTGAAAGTAAAGATATCTCGATATTTAGCGAGGAGGACCTGGCGCGCATACGAGGTAAAAAAATAGGATTTGTATTCCAGACCTTTAATCTATATCCCACACTAACAGCTCTTGAAAATATCCAGCTTCCAATGAAGATCCATGAATTCCCAGAGCCTGAGATCGAAGAAAAATCAAGAAATCTGCTAGATATCGTTGGATTATCTGATCGTGGAACGTATTTCCCTGCACAATTATCTGGTGGACAGCAGCAACGAGTAGCAATAGCAAGGGCACTTTCAACTGATCCATCTATTCTATTGGCAGATGAACCTACAGGGAATCTTGATACAAAAGCGGGAGGCGGAATTATGGACGTTTTCAAGCGCTTACATAGTGAAGGGTTGACAATTATGATGATCACACATGACTTAAGAATTGCAGAATATGCACAAAGGATTGTAACAATGCTGGATGGAAAAATTGAGGGCGAAACATGAAAAAAATATTGTTAATTTTATTGATATTATTGCTTGTACCGATTGCAAATGCAAGCATTAATTATCTTGTGACAGAAAGTGTTCCGGTTTATCCCGGAGATACTACTTTTGTCTATGTACCGATCAAGAATCAGGGATTTGGTACTAATTTATATGATGTATCAGTAAAGCTTGTACCTAAAGATACGGCTTCATCCGGGGCAGTAACTATGCTTAATGATGTGGATTTTTTAGGTACAATAAATAATTGGGGTGATGAAAGAACTGCCAAGTTCAGAATTTATATAAATCCTGACGCAGTGGAAGGAGATTATTTTTTTGATGTTCATGTTACATCACGTGGAAAAGATAGTTCCGCACAATCAACCACCATTCTCAAGGATAGAATACTAACTATTGAAGGTATCCCCACAGTAATACTGTTTAATTCGACGCTTGAAATTGTAGAACCCATGAGCATAAATGAGGAAACAATATGGCTTAAAAACCAGGGTACAGGCACACTAGAAAATGCTGTTGTTGAAATAGGCCTGGGAAATGATGGGATGAAATCAGCCTTTTCCATACTGGGTGGCGGAACCCAGTTTTCCATCGGTAGCTTAAAGCCTGGAGATGAAGTGGAGATCACTTTTAATTTTGCTGTAGATATTGCTGCCCGTCCCGGAGTATATAATATTCCAGTGAAAATTACCGGCCAAAATAACTACTCATCCCAGGATTATATCGGGCTGGTTGTGGCAGGTACAACGGATTTTGAGATAAGTTACCAGGAGACTGTGGGTACATTTTCCGTAAATGTTGCAAATGTAGGAGTAAATACAGGTAGTGCAGTTACAGTGAGCCTGCCTAAACAGGAGAATTTTGCCATAGCAGGAAGCAGTTCAGCAGTAATTGGAAATTTAAATCCTGGTGATTACACATCTGCAATATTCCAGATCACCAAAAAGGGTGCTGGTAACATCCTTGAAGTGGATATACAATATACTGACACAAGCGGCAAAAGACACAAGGAATCAAAAGAGTTGATCGTGGATCCAACATCAGCAGGAACTCGAACAGGTTCAAGTCAAAGTGGAGGTATTAGCTTCACAACCTGGATGATTGTGCTGTTAGTTTGTATTGTCTTGTATTGGCAGCGAAAAAAAATTAATACTTATTACCAGAATTTAACAGGCAAAGGTAAATGAAGACTCTTGATATTTTCAAGTTATCGTTAAGCCACGTCAAGAAAAGCAAGATGCGAAGCTGGCTTACCATAATTGGCATTGTAATAGGGGTGGCTGCAATTGTAGCCATAATCTCCATTGGTGAAGGGTTACAGGCAAGTGTGCAGGAGAACCTGGGAGGTCTGGGAGCAGACCTTATCACTGTGTCTCCCGGTTTTTCACGAGCAAGAGGTTTTGAGGGACATGGACCGCAAGCAGCAACAGTTTCAACTGAGACTTTCTCAGATCGAGACCTGAATGTGGTGAAACAGGTGCCTGGAGTGCTTTATACAAATGGCATGGTTTCAGGCAGGTCAAATATGATATTAGGTACAGAAACTACCTCTGTGTCCATAAGTGGTGTTGATACACTAGTCTGGCGCTCTATGGTCACTACAGAACTTGAAGCAGGCAGGTACCTTCAGCCTGGTGATTCTAATGCTGTGGTGATCGGATATTCTCTGGCTCATGATGTTTTTTCACAACCGATCACCCAGAATCGACAAATAATAATTGGGGGTAAGACATTCAAAGTTGTAGGTATCTTTGCCCAATCAGGTGGATTCGGAGGGACTGATAATGGAGTATTTATGCCTGCTGATGCTTCCCGGGATGTGATAACTGAAAATGTATCCAGAAATGAGTTCACTTCCATTACAGTAAAGGTAGCTGACCAATCGTTAGTTGATGAAGTGAAAACTGATATTGAACAAAAGCTTATGAATTCGCGTCATGTAAATTCAAGAACCCAGGATTTTACCGTAACCGCCTTTGCATCGATACAAGAGCAGATAGCATCTGTTACTCAGTCCATATCGATGTTTCTTGCTGCTATTGCAGCAGTCTCGCTTCTTGTGGGTGCTGTGGGTATAGCAAATACAATGTTTATGTCTGTTATGGAGCGTACACGACAGATCGGATTGCTCAAAGCTCTTGGAGCCACAAATAATGAAGTAATGAAACTTTTCCTTATGGAATCGGGATTATTCGGGGTTGTCGGAGGGGTTATTGGAGTGATTTGTGGGATTTTGATCTCGGTCTTAGTGTCATCTAT
>DATKUV010000110.1:0-5941 GCA_035530415.1 Candidatus Nanoarchaeia archaeon
GTTATGGGCATGGTTGTTTGGATTGATGAAATAGTATTCATCAAGGAGAAAGGAACACGGATGACACGGATTTGACGGATACTCACGGATTTGGGGTTTCTGATTCAAATCTTTCTTTCCTGTCATTCGTAAATAAAACCACTGTTATATTTGAGTTATTACCTGAAAAATAACAGGAATGAATATTATGACCTGCTGATGAAGGTGCGTACAGAGGGGGCATGGGAAGATTGGATAAAGTTCTTCTTGAAAGGTGTCAGTCAAACTTCACAGGAAGCTGCTAATACTGCCGGAGAGATAATAAAATTAAAGGAAGACCTGATATTGAAACTGTATGAAAATTCCATTTCAAGCATTTACGCTGTAAAATTACTGGACTTCCTTTTTGACAGACCACTAATCAGCAGTACCGAGATTGTTGATAAATTGAACATCTCCATTATGTAGATATTATTAGCCGGAGTACACAAAATATTTAACCGCCTATAGCATCGGTGCCAGAATTAAAATCCATACCTGGCAGTTGATGGTTCAACAGGGAGTTTCACCCGTATGGTGAACCTGTATACTACCTTGCCATCCTGAAGCCTGAGATATTTTGTACTCTCCTTCTTGCTCCCTCCCAGTACTTTCATGATCTTGGAAGCAATATGCCTGCCACTGTTCATGCTTGAAATGTATAGGTCAATCCCTTTTTTTATATCCAGGAATTCACAATCAGCATCGCCGCTGTAGCGCTCAATGATATGATATATCGACCTTGTCTCACTGTCCGTGATCTCCCTATCGGCTCGTATCTGCAGGATGGCATCATGTCCCATTGTGTTTTTTATAGCGGGTGAATAATTAAATCAGTTTCGCATTTTTCCCTAAAATCTTCATAAAACTACTTAATATTGTACAAGTTCATCTTTATCCAATTACCCTAAGTCCGGATACTTTAATCGTAGGTGTGATAATATTTCCTAAAACTTTCACATCCTTACCGGCACCATTGATGTTTTGTAGTAGCTGGAACACATTTCCAGTCACCATCATCGATTTTATGGGACTTGTGATCTCGCCGTCCTTTATGATAAAAGAATTTCTGGCCTCCACACTAAAATCCCCTGAAATAGGATTTGCAGTATGAGCCCCTATTACTGAACCTACCAGCACACCCTTTGAAGTTTCCGCAATCACATCACTGGGCGGGAATTCCAGTTTCAAGTTGCGAATATCAATGGAGGTGGTCTGTGCATAACTGTTCCTGGAGGCATTACCAGTTGATTCAACTCCGGCTTTACCTGCAGTATATGTATCGTACAGGTACGTGCAAAGCTTACCATTTCTAATAATATGGTTCTTCCTTGACGGTGTTCCTTCATCATCAGATTGAGCTGAACCGATACCTCCTTCCAGCATTCCATCATCCACGATGTCCAGTCCTTCAACAGTCAATTGATCACCCAATTTGCCAATTAGTGCTGAACGCTCCTTTTGGACATTATCAGCACTCAGGGAAGATAAAAAAGTACTTTCTAGGATATCTGCAATGGCACTGGGCTTTAAGAGCACCTCGGTCTCGCAGGTTTCTATCCCAACTCCGTTCACAGAAGCTGCAGCCAGTCTGGCCGCTTCTTTCCCGATATGATTAAAATCAATATCAAGATTTCGTGAAATATCAAATTCATAAGCGTTCGCCAGGCCACTACCCTCTCCGGACCGGCATTCCATATACCCGTCGATCCTTGTGGTCTTTTCTTTCACTTCCACACCACTGGTATTCAGTATAAGGTAATCGGAACTTGAACAGGTGAACTTTCCAGTGGTCGGGATGGCTGCTTTGACAGACACAGCCCCTTCTATCATACTGGTGGACAGGTCGATACAGGTATCAATATCTATACTCGCGATCCTGGGATCAAATATCCTGGCAACCTTCGTGTATATGGAACCCCTGGCCAGTCCGCTCCATTCAGGATCATTGGCACGGACTTTTGCCGAGCTTACTGCAGCACGGGCAGCATTCTCGATATAAAGGGGCATATTAGTGGAGGAAAAACCAATAGCACCACCAACAATAGCTTTGATACCTAAGCCCCTGGTGTGGGTTTCCCTGGCAAGGTCGATCTTATCAAGCTGGATATCCACATGGATGCTCCTGGCTGACAGGCCGAATACCTCAACCTCATCAGCACCTGCTTGCTGTGCAGCTTTTTGCGCTTTTTCTGCCCATTTATAGATGATATTAATATCGGTCATCCGCTGCCCCCTACCATGGCTTCAGATATCAGAATGTGAGGCGCCCCATCAGAAACAGGTGCCATCTGCCCGCCTTTCCCACATTGTCCTGAATTCATTTTCTTATCACCGGCAGCCAGCTTAACATGCATCAGTATGGCAAGAATATGTCCAGACAATGACACATCTCTGAGTGGCGCACCCAATTCGCCGTTTGTTACCATAAATCCACGTTCTGCATTGAACTGGAACACACCCTCGCCTGGATTTACCTGACCCCCTCTGCTGCCTATCAGATAGATGCCGTCCTGCATTTCTTGAAGCATTTCCTCAAAATTGGAATCCCCGTTCTCAATATATGTATTGCTCATCCTGATAATTGGTCTGGACAGTCCCTGAGACCTGGCATGACCCGGCCGGCCAGTCCCTGGTATTTGAGCTGCTGTTTCTCTGGAATGCAGATATGATGTCAATACCCCGTCTTTGATCAATGTTGTCGGTCTTGATTCCACGCCTTCGTCGTCCACAGGATAATAACCGAAACCATGCATTGAAGGATCATCTATCACAGTCACACAGGGTGCTGCGATCTGGCTGCCAACCTTATCTGCCAGAATGGAATTGCCCTCGATCACGTGATCTGCTTCAACTGCATGACCCACAGCCTCGTGAATGAACACACCTGAGAGTTCCTGGTCCAGTATTACAGGCATTTTGCCCCCTTTTGCTACTTTTGCTGACAACAGGTCCTTTGCTGTATTGCCTGCCTTCTCAGCCAGCATCAGGGCATCGTATCTGTCGAACAGTTCATATCCACACACACCAAACCTGCTCTCCCTTCCGATCTGAAAATTTCCATTTTGCGATGCTACAGCATTTACTGCAAAACCGGTCCTGACCAGGTTGTATTCAGTTTCTATTCCTTCAGAATTGATGTATTCCACATTTGAATGGCTTTCAGAATAGATCACACTGGTACTTGTTACATCTGGTAACCTGGCCCTCTTATAGATTTCAAGTAACAGGCCAACCTTTTCTTCAATGGAAATATCACCAGGATCTTTTTCCACTTTTGGAAGGTCATGTACTACCGAAGGCTCTACTGATGTCAGTTCAATGTTTGCTCGTGGAGATTTCAGATGGGTGCGCCTGGCAAGTGTTACTGCTGAATTCAATATTTTATCAGCATCATCCGGGTTATCCGAGGTAACAAGTGCCCATGATCCCCCAACCAGGGCCCTGGAGGCTGCCCCCTGATGAAAACTTTCCGAGATTTCATCGATCTCCCCGTTATCTACAAATATTGAGAGCCCTGTAGTTCTTAGTATCCTGGTATCATGGAAATCGGTGTCTTGGGTCAATTCTATCCCGCCAATTCAGGGTACATGTGTGGGTGAGCTCGAAATATTATCCGAAAGGTTCAGAGTTAGTAAAGGCACCTGGGCTGCTTTTTGGATCCTTTCGATCAGTTTTTTCTTTTCATCTCCAACTAAACTATATTCCAACACTTCTGTGATATTGGAAACTGGTATGATTCTGATCTTATCCTTATATTCATCCTCGATCATCACATCGCCCATATTTGATTTTGGAATTATCACTGTCATGATCCCTGCCTGTGCCGCAGCTTCGATCTTATAGGTCACACCACCTACAGGCAGTACATCGCCCCTCACAGATAAAGAACCTGTCATAGCCACTGTCTGATCCACTGGAATGTTCTCAAATGCAGATAATACGGCTGTGGCAATACTTATGGATGCGCTGTCCCCTTCCACACCCTCATATGTACCAATGAACTGGATATGAATATCCATGGTTGTGTTATCCTTACCACTGACCTTTTTAATAAGGGCAGATACGTTATCTACGGCTTCTCGGGCAATCTTCTTGAGCATACCGGTAGCAATTATCCTGCCTTCTGAACTGGACTGGGCTGGTGTAACCTCTGCCATGATCGGCAATACGATTCCTGAATCACTACCCATGACAGCAAGACCATTGACCCTGCCAACAGTGGCACCTGTTCTTTCGAACATCTTGTAATCTTTTCTGTGTTCAAGATACTGGTCGGTAAGCTGTTGTTCAACTGATCTGGCAATTACTTTAGCCTTTAATACGTGCTCTGCAAGGGTCAGTTCTACTCCCTCGGCCCTTGCGATATCGCCTGCAACTCTAATAAGACCGCCCAGGTCCCTCAATTTCAATGTAAGATGACCTTTCCTGCCAGCCCGACGCCTGGCTTCCCTGAGAATCTCCTGAATAGCAGTCTTATCAAAGTGGGGGATTTTGCCATCCTTTTTAATTTCCTGTGCAATAAAGCGCACAAGCTTTTGCCTGTGATCTGCTGTATCAGGAATGGTGTCACTCATGTACACTTCATAACCATAACCTTTGATCCTGGATCTTAGTGCCGGATGCATACCTTTTAGAGCGTCCAGGTTTCCTGCCGTGACCATAATGAAATCGCATGGAACAGGATCTGTCTTTACCATAGCACCTGACGAGCGTTCACTCTGCCCTGTGATTGGAAATTCCTTTTCCTGCAGTGCAGTTAGTAGATTCTGCTGTGATTCCAGATGAAGTGTATTGATCTCGTCAATGAACAGCACACCCTTATGCGCTTTATGTATAGCTCCGCCTTCAACCCTATCATGGGCAGGGGTCTCAAGACCACCGCTCTGAAAGGGATCATGCCTTACATCTCCCAGCAAGGCTCCTGCATGTGCGCCTGTGGCATCCACATATGGTGCAAGCTCTTTACCGGCATTTGACACTAGCATTTTGGGAATATATGCCTCTTCCTTTGGCATAAACTGACGCAGGACCATAAAGATCAGTACTGCAGCTATTATACCCCATATCAATGCCTGGGTCAAGAATGAGTAGATAATAATCCCGAACACGAAAATCATAATAAACATGTTTCGTGCCTGCATCCGCTTTTTTGCCTCAAGTTTATGGGCGTCCACGATCTCTTTACCTTTGCCAGCAGG
The DNA here is from genome assembly GCA_035530415.1 of Candidatus Nanoarchaeia archaeon. Classification (GTDB taxonomy): domain Archaea; phylum Halobacteriota; class Methanosarcinia; order Methanosarcinales; family Methanocomedenaceae; genus Kmv04. Next base: position 5,220 of record DATKUV010000110.1, read on the forward strand.
TACTACTCTGATCTTTGGCGTATTGTTTTCCTCTTGATTATAATAAACAAGTACATCCTGCAGTTCTTCCTTAGGCAAAAGCTCTGCCATAGCCTTAGCCAGCATGGACTTACCAGTACCTGGGGTACCCAGCATCATCACGTGTCTGCGTTGAGTCGCTGCTTTTTTTACAACTTCTACAGCATGTTCCTGCCCGATAACCTGATCGATCAACTGTTCAGGTACTTCTACTTCGATAGTGGAAGAAATATCAAGCCCGCCAAGCAGGTCGTCTGAAGTTTCATTATTGGTATTTTCAATGCTCTCTGTCACAATAATTCCCTTATTATATAATTTAAAATATATAACGTTTAGTTTAATAATCTGTGAATATTATATATAGTTATCATTTTATATGTTATAAACTTATTTTGCCAGGATTGATATTTTCATAATTTTTTTACTCTATCCTTTTTCGCCAGAGTTAAATATGTTACTGTACAAAAATCCATCTATGAACAGGATTTCAGGAATTACAAAAGAAGAAATTTTACAAAAAGTGGTGAATGGTGAGATTAAATTCCATGAAATTGATAATTATTTGAATATTAAAGACGCCGTAGCATTACGAAAGACTGCTGTGGCCACTATAACTGGAACCGACCTGGATAATATTGGTCAATTTTCTATTGATGAAAAGGAAGTATCAGGACGTAATATTGAAAATATGATTGGAGCGATCC
>DATKUV010000111.1:0-9680 GCA_035530415.1 Candidatus Nanoarchaeia archaeon
GACATCATTAGAAATATAATCCAGGGGCATATTTAGGATAAATATTCAACATCTCATTTATCACAATCTATATTTTACACAGGTTCCCATCAAATGCACCCACTCTTAACATCCCTGACCTTATCACTTAATCTAAATCCACAGGCATTCAACTCATTAAGAGATTCTCGCAGATCTATTTTACCATCCCTTCCTGCCTTACTCAAAATACCCCATCGTTCCAGTAATGTCCATACCTTTAGTTAAATCTGATGTTAAAAGACCTAAAATCCTTAGGGATTTTGTTGGCACAGATGCTAGAATGACGCCATAGATTGAAAGTGTTTTATTTTGATTTATTCTTACTTGTTAGAAATGTTTAAATACTGAATCACACTATATTGAAAATTTAGTTGAAGGTGAGTTTAGGTCAGACGAGTCCTCAAATCCTGATAATCCACCGGACAATTTACCGGATAATGGATCAATCTTTTTAGGCTGTCATGTACGTGAAGCGACAGTTAATGATATTTTTCAATTGACAAGAATTGAAAAACAATCATTTAGAGCCAGCGATTATCCTATTAGCGAAAAATTGTTCAGCTTTCTTATCAACAACCGAAAATTTACAATGTGTGTAGCGGTCTCTTATGATATTGTTGTTGGTTATGTTTGTTCGCTATTGCATAAACGTAAATGTCTGATCTATTCCATTGCTGTAGATGAAGCTCACAGGGGATTGGGGATCGGGAAAAAGCTAATTGAAACGGTAGAGAGATGTGCATTGGATTTTGGTGCTGAGAAAGTTTCACTGGAAGTACGATGCGATAATAATGCAGTAAAATTATACGATAGGTCTGGATACATTGTGACAGAAATTAAGAGAAAATATTATAGTGACGGTGGGGATGCATTTCATATGGAAAAAATACTTGTTCCAAATAGGGGGGATTTTTTTGGAACATTTTACATTAATGCAGAAAGATCTCATCAAACCATTAATTGACATAATTCCAGATAAGCTCTGGGTATATTATCCTCCTGTACTGCTCAGTAATGACTCAATATTTATTGATACAATAGAAGATTCAACAATATTATTGGTTAAAGAGAATAATAACTGGAACCTTATTATTCAACCCCTGGGAAAATGTATAAATGGAACACTTGAGAAAATATTTGATTATCTCAAAGAACAAAATGGAAACAATGAAGGATTGATCTATAACTGTACCACCTCCTTTGTCAATAATCTTGATCCTGAAAAATATTCAATTCAGGTTGAATGTGGAGATTATATCTACAATAAAGAAGAACAAATGAGCCTGTGTGGTAAAAAGTTCAGTGAAATAAGAAATCATATTAATTACTTCAAAAACCATTACAAATATACGATTACTGCCTATACATCTGATGATTATGAAGAATGCTATGGGCTGTTTAATGGCTGGAAAGCAAAGAAAGAAGCTAATATCCCGGTCAAGGACGAATATATGGCACAGCTTTTCCAGAACCTATGTCTATTTCCTGACATGTTCGGAATAGTTGTAAGAGTAGATGGAAAGTTGACTGGATTCAGTTTGGGTGGAATACTTCTGTCAAATGAAGCTATTTGCATAATCAGAAAAACTGATTATCAGTATAAAGGGTTATCAGAATTTATTGACCATGAGTTCTATAAATGGGTGCCTGAAAATGTAAAGTTTGTCAATGACGGTGACGATCTGGAATCTGAATCATTACGAAAATACAAGATGAAATGGTTCCCTTCAGAATTGCGAAAATATCACACAGTACAACAAAAAGGAATTATTGGGCGTATATCATAGCAGAGTCTATGTATACATCCCAAATTCTTTTTTCTCTTTTTCAGGTTTGACCTTTTCCAGGGCTTTCCTGAAAATATCTGGGCCGATCCGGTATTTCTTAATCTCGTCCTTGTCTTCAGCAGACTTGCCCGACTGGATATAATCACGTATGGCCAGCATTACCGCTTCATTCACAACGCCTGAAATATCGGCACCTGAATAACCATTTGTCTCACGTACCAGCTTATTGAGATCCACATCTCCTGATACGGGTTTGTCCTTCAAGTGGATCTTAAATATCTCAAGACGGGCCGCGTCATCTGGTACAGGTACCTCTACCATCCTGTCGAACCTGCCGGGTCGCAGCAGTGCCTTATCAATAATATCAAGCCTGTTAGTGGCGGCAATAGCTACAACACCATGAAGTTCCTCCAGTCCGTCCAGTTCGGCCAGTAACTGGCTGATCACACGTTCGGTCACGTTATTGTCAAAACTCTGGCCCCTGGTTGGTGTGATGGCATCGATCTCGTCAAAGAATATAATACATGGGGCGGACTGTTTAGCTTTCCTGAAGGTCTCACGCACTGCTTTTTCAGACTCGCCAACCCATTTGCTTAATAATTCCGGACCTTTTACACTGATGAAGTTAACCTCACTTTCAGTGGCTACGGCCTTTGCCAGCAAGGTCTTGCCTGTCCCGGGCGGACCGTACAGCAGCACGCCCTTTGGGATTTCTGCATTCATGTTCTCGTACACCTTCTGGTATTTCAATGGCCATTCCACAACCTCTGCCAGTTCCTGTTTTGGACCCGCAAGTCCGCCGATATCATTCCATTTGACATTTGGAGATTCCACGAACACCTCCCTTAAGGCAGATGGTTCCATCTCACTCAATGCCTTTATGAAATCATCTTTGGTAACATTCAATTTCTCAAGCATTTCCGCAGGTATGGTCTCCTCTTCCAGGTCGATCTCAGGCAGCACCCTTCTAACGGCCCGCATTGCCCCTTCCTTGGTTAGGGCTGCCAGGTCTGCTCCCACAAACCCGTGGGTCACATCTGCCAGTTTCTCAAGCTCCACGTCATCAGCCAGCGGCATACCTCTGGTATGTATCTGTAAGACCTGAAGCCTGGAAATCCGATCAGGCACTCCGATCTCGATCTCACGGTCGAAACGGCCTGGCCGGCGTAGTGCAGGGTCCAGTGCATTGACCCTGTTGGTGGCTCCCAGCACCACTACCTTTCCACGGGATTCCAGTCCGTCCATTAAGGCTAACAACTGGGCCACTACCCGGCGTTCAACCTCACCAGTGACCTCTTCGCGCTTTGGTGCGATGCTGTCGATCTCATCGATCAATATTATACTGGGTGCATTTTCTTCGGCTTCCTTGAACAGTTCACGCAGACGCTCCTCTGATTCACCGTAAAATTTGCTCATGATCTCAGGCCCGGTCAATGTCTGGAAATTGGCATTTGTTTCATTTGCCAGCGCTTTCGCCAGCAAGGTCTTACCCGTGCCGGGGGGACCGTGCAGAAGCACTCCTTTGGGTGCCTCCACGCCCAGTCGTTCAAAGAGTTCGGGATGTTTCATGGGAAGTTCGATCATTTCCCTGACTTTCTTGATCTCTTCTCCCAGGCCGCCGATATCCTCATATGTGACCCTTTGAATGGCCTTTACTTCAGAAGCAGGTTTTTCGCTGATCTCGATCTTTGTTTTAGATCCTATAATAACAGATTCTGTGTGTGGTGTGGTGTTTGTTACCATTAATTGCAGTTTGCGACCCATTACATTCAGTTCAATAAGATCGCCTCTGGTAACGACTCTACCATCCATTACCTGTGAAAGGTATTGCTCTCCGCCACCTATGATCTTCAAATCCTCAGTGGGAGCAAAAATCACTTTACTGGCGGGATCAGTTTTTATTTTCCTGATCTTAACCTTATCATCGATACCAACCCCGGCATTTCGGCGAATACTGCCATCGATCCTTATAACCTCTCGTCCAATATCCTCAGGATATCCTGGCCAGTTAATAGCAGCAGTTTCCTTAGTTCCGATAATACCTACGACATCACCAGTTTCGAGTCCCAGTTTTTCTGCCTGCTGGGGATCGATACGAGCTATTCCCCTGTTTACATCTTGCTGTTTTGACTCTTCTACCTTTAAATTGATTTTTTGAATTTCATCTGCCATGTAACTTACCCCCGGCCTGAGTTAATATCGTTTCAATTTCGGAATTAATCCACGTTGATCTTTTTGCCTTTTGGTTTTATATCACCTTTCAATTTGAATGTCAATTCCAGAACACCATTGTTGTATTTTGCTTTTCCACTGTCAGGGTCGATAGGAGCATCTGTGGGGATTTCCTTGAAATATTTTCGGTCCTTGGTTTCGGCCTTAATTGTAACTACAGTATCAGTAGCATCTACAGTCACATCCTCCCTGGTAATACCTGGCATCTCTGCAGTGATACATAACTGGTTCTTTTCACTGTCCAGGATATTGCATGAGTAAGGCTCCCTCACATCACCACTGATCATACCTTTTCCTGTGGGTCTGACATTTCCGAATTGTTCCACATGGGGAATTCCGTCAGGTCCGACTTTCATGCTGAAACCATAGACCAGAGGTTTACCTGGTTCAACGTTTGCCTGTGACCGGATTGTCCGAAACATTCGTTCCATCATATTATTGATTTCTTCGAACTCATGATCCATTTCGTCGAATATGTCCCTATTGGGTCTTCTTCTCCACATTTACTTACACCTCACGTAAATTTAGTAATAAATTGTATGTTTGTATGTATAAGTATTTTAAACTTACCTAATTCTTTTTACTAGACAGGGTAGGAATCGATTAGTAATATGAGCCAATAATAATTATTAACAAGAAAACATATATTATTTCAATTAATATTTTTCGGGAAGTCTAATGATGATAAAAATTTTTGGAATATCTGGAAGTCCAAGGCAGGGTGCTACTGATTATATCGTACAGGAGTCCCTCAAATACATTGAAGAAAAATATGGAGTGGAAACCAGATATTTTTCTGCCAGAGGAAAGAAGCTGAATTTCTGCATTCATTGTGACTTTTGCGTGAAGAACCGCATGGGTTGCGTACATAAGGATGATATGCCGGAATTTTATGATGGGCTGGAATGGGCTGACGGTATCATATTTGGTACGCCTGTTTATCAGGGTAACCTGAGCGCCCAGACCAAGACCATGATGGACCGCTGCCGGGCTATGGTAGCAAAGGACCCTGACATATTGCGCAACAAGGTGGGTGCAGCACTGGCAGTAGGCGGCGACAGAGTAGGCGGGCAGGAAATAGCCATTCAGTCCATTCATCATTTCTATATTATCAGTGAGATGATTCCCGTAGGCGGGGGTTCATTCGGTGCTAACCTGGGCGGGACGTTTTGGTCCAAAGACCGGTTGGCTGAAGGTGCAGCCGAGGACGAAGAGGGGCATAGATCAATGCGTAAAACTATGAACCATATGATAAAGACACTGGCTTTGACAAAAGGAATGGATATTCCAAAGAAAGGAGAATGATGTAAAATATGAAGGGATTAATACCGGCTGCTGGCATGGGTTCCAGGCTAAAACCTACACCAATGCCATCCCAAAAGAACTGTTGCCGGCTGATATTACTGACATAACCATTGTAGTAGGTTGGAAAAAAAACGCCATTCTGGATTACCTGGGCTCAGAACAGCGTATGGGGGTAGACCTTACGTATGTGGTTCAGGATGAAAGAATGGGGCTTGCCAACGCCATCTATGCAGGACGCAATGTAATCGGTAACAGTAACTTTGCAGTGATCCTGGGTGATAATTTCTTTTATCCAAAGAGCTTTCTGCATGACCTGCGAGCATTCCATAAGCGAGAATTTTGATCTCATTTATTTTTGTAATGAGTGAAATTGTAGACCAATATAAAAATCACCACAAAAACAATAAAAAACGGGATGAAGTGTTGAACAGGACCCAGATAATTCATCAGAGTATTTGCAGTCAGAGCCCATATTATTGATGCGATCAAGGATGCCAGGGAAACCACGGGTAATATCTCTTTTACACTGAAACCCAGGAGTTTTGCAAAACATGATGTTGCCAGTGCGCCGGTCATCTGGAAAGGTATGAAACATATTATAAACAGCCCTACCAACCCGAATTTGTGCATCACCCCGTTTTTATTTGACGTAATGGTCTCTGAAAAATTCATGAAAGGGGCCATTATACGTATACTCTTTAATTCTTTATGGAAGAGGACAAATATGGGCAGACCCACTAGCATGGTGGTAATATCTGATAAAAAACTTATCAATATCAAAATAGATGGCGGAATCTCCATTGAAGCCCCATTCAGCATTGCGAATTCCCGACCTGAAATGAACTGGGTACTATAGATTAACGAGAATTCCCACAATATTCCTATTTGGTGAAAGATAATCAATACCACGACGGCAGCTATTACTCCGGTGACGAAAATGCCAACAAGAAGTCTATTGGTTTCTATTTTTTCAAATTCCATAATAGTAATTTCTATAGTTATTTCCGGTTGTATTTCCTGCAGGATTCTACAAATCGTTCCATTGACACTGAAGCCGGGTGGGTATGCATATAGCTTGCCAGGGTGTTGTAAGCCATGATCCCGTCCAGCCCTTCGTGAATACCCTTACCTCTTTTCATAGAGTAAGCAAATTTTGCATCACGCGCCACATCTGTTATTGAATAATGGAACTCATGACCCCTGGCGGACTGGTACTTCAACGACAGCGGATTGTTGTGATTAACTTCGGCCTGGGTGTAACCAAGAGCCTGGAACCTCTGTACCATCCTTGATTCGGCATCTAACACTCCCGCCATAGCATATCTCTTCCCATCCACTTCCAGATTATTGCCAAGATACATCAGCCCGCCGCATTCTGCATAAACTGGCATACCGTCCTGGGCTGCTTTTTTGATGTCATCTATTGCTTTACCAGATGAGAGCTGGGAAGCATACAGTTCCGGATAACCACCTCCCAGTATCAGACCATCAACATTGGGCAGTTCGTCAGCTATTGGACTAAAGGTAATAATTTCTGCTCCCCATCTTATCAGATCATCCAGCATATCCTGGTAGTAGAAACAAAAAGCCCCATCCATTGCCACACCAATTCGTACATCAGCCTGCTGGCGTTCAACTTCAACTGGAATAAGAGGATTCTCTGCTAATGAACTGATCTCTATTAGAGCATCCAGATCAATATTAGATTCTATGAAGTCTGCCAGTTTTCCATAATCCTGGGTTTCTTCATGTGCCATATAGAGCCCCAAATGTCTGGAAGGTATTGACAGTTCTTTATTTGTCGGCAGAGTACCTATGACAGGAATGTCAATCCCTGAACCTTTTAGTCCATCTTCTACCAGCTTTCGATGGCGTGGACTGCCTACCCTGTTCAATATTAATCCGGCAATATTGACTTCGGGGTCCATCGCCTGATATCCTTTTACAATAGCAGCAGCACTGCGGGACATGCCGTGCACATTAACCACCAGTACCACAGGCACACCCAGGGTCTTTGCCACATGAGCGCTGCTGGCCGTATCTGTAGCATCAAGGCCGTCATAGAGTCCCATGACGCCTTCGATTATGGAGATGTCAGCTCCCCGGGTTTTGGCATAGGACTCATGCACCCCTTGTGTACCCATTATATATGTATCCAGATTCCTGGATGGGGTGTTGCATATAGCAGTATGATGCGAGGGGTCGATAAAATCCGGGCCAACTTTATATGGTTGGACTGACCCGCCTCTTTTAGATATTGCTGCCATCAATCCGAGGGCAGCTGTTGTCTTGCCTACACCACTGTGGGTACCGGCGATCATTACTGCGTTTGTCATTATGTTTTTCTCTTGTATATGATATATCATAAACTAACCTAAAGTTAAAGATATTTTGACATCTCTAAAACGTTACCCTCGTGAATCATATAATTCAGTATACATAGCTAGACCAAATGACCGCCAAAATAATCGAAAAGCGCCTGACCCCCCTCACAACACAAGAGCGGGCGCAGCAAATCGGGATGGGCACCCGGCAAAGTGAAGGCGAAAGTGGGCGGCAGGCACTTTTAAACTAAAGCATTGTGATTATTAGATAAACTTATAAAATATTAGAACTGATTTATTATCAATGGCATCAAATGTTGATATTGAAAGAAAACTACTTACACTTGATAAAGAATTGCATTCAATTCTTAATATGTTAAAAGGTAGCAAGAGCAAGAGTGCACTTGAAGTAGTCGAAGATTCCTGTGGTGCCTGGGATTATGATATAAATAGTAAGAATTTTGTTGATCAGTTGAGAAAATCTTCGAGACTGGACTGGATAAAATGAGACTTTTTATAGATACTTCAATATTTGTCGATTGTCTTCGCAAAGAAGTGGTAAAATCTTCTAAACTCTTTCTTGAATCATTAGTTATGGATAATATAGGTTTTACTTCTGCAATAACTGTTGCAGAATTAAGCGTGGGAGCACATCTATCTCAACGTAGTGATGCTCTTGAAAAAACCCTTGAACTGCTCAGTATTGTTGAGATTATAGATATTGATAAGGATGTGGCAGTGGAAGGGGGTAAAATTTATTCAAAACTTGTAAAAAAAGGTAAGTCGATAGAATTAAATGACTGTTTGATCTCAGCAACGTCTATTTCTCAAGGTATCAATAAAATAGTCACAAGGAATGTTAGCCATTTTGAGCGGATTGAAGAAATTGAAGTGCTAACACCAGAAGATCTCGGCTTTTAAATGCGGTGTGTCTCCCCAGTACACAGATTTTGATACTGATCTTTTTTATGCTTTTTTACTCAAGCATCCATCCCTATTTCGCACCCAATGACCGCCAAAATAATCGAAAAGCACCTGCTACCCCCTCACCACAAGGGCAGGCTGAGCAGATCAGGAGGGGCAGCAGGAATCAGTTCAATATTAACCGGAGATTAACGCGGATGAACACAGATTTTATGGCAGCAGAGGCGTAGTTAATTATATGACATTAAAATTATATTTCTTACGGATCCGGCACTTACCGACATAACATATAACTTCGCTCTCCCCGACAGCTAGATTTTAGCAAATGTTTTGTATTTAAACTATGTTTAAATAAAATTATAAAAAATGTTGTGCTTAATTCAATCTGGACAATTACAAAATTGAAATAAAAAATGAGACTAAACTAAATGAATATACTCCAATACGAATCAAAAATATGGGCAACCGCCGATCTGTTACGCGGCAGTGGTATCAAAGAATCCGAGTGGCCATCATATATGATGCCATTTTTTGCCCTTGCTATGATTGAAAGCCGTCTTGTCAGAATGTTTGATGGTTTAAAAACTGAAATTGGTGAAGAAGCATTTGCCAATATCAAAACAGACGACCGGTACGATATGATTAAAGATCAGGGGCAGGGATACAATCTATATATTTTTGAACACAACAAAACCTTAACCGATATCTGTAAAAATGATAAGTCGTTCGATATTGATTTTGATGCTTATCTCAATGGTTTTGATGGTGAAACCAAAGATCTGCTTGGGGTGGATGTCACTGATGGCGAGAAATTCCTTGATATTAAGGGGGTGATTACCAAACTCAAAGCAAAAAAAGTGCTGATGGGTTACACCAAACTATGGGCAGAAATCGATCTTAAACCATTTAATAACTCCGAAATCACCACGCTTGAAGAACACATTAAGCGTAAATGGGCAGATATGTCAGCGGATTCAGCTGGGGAGCATTACACTCCGGATGATGTGATTGCGTTGATTGCTGAGATCATTGCTTCAAAAATTGAAGAAGCCGATACACTGCTTAAAATATACGACTGTACCTGTGG
>DATKUV010000112.1:0-4272 GCA_035530415.1 Candidatus Nanoarchaeia archaeon
CTATGCCGACTGAAAAAGAACTGAAGATATATTCGGACATTTAATACTCGAACCTTGTGACGATTAGATGTGCGGCTGAAAGAAATATGGACCTGAACGATGAAATCAAAAAAATAGCAAATATAGCTAATGCCTTGCATAATTTACCGCTCATGTTCAAGCAGTGGGAGAAATTTGACATAGAAAATTTCAAGGGTTCATTACAGCATTTTGGTCTCGATGATTGGATTGAATATCTTGAAAGGAATGGATTGTGACATTTTCAGGTATTGTATTCACTTTCACAAAATTTATATCTGCGTTCATTTGCGTTCGTATGACTATTTCTTCTTTACCTGCCAGAACAGCAAGCATACTTCCGAATTCAGCATCATCGCCATAAAATTCTAAGATCGGCGTTTTCTTATAATCCCTGCTCACAACTTTAACCCTGCACGAGGTATTCTCCTCTTTATAAATAAGTATCAAATAATGGCTTACACACTTGCTTCTACCCTTAAAATGGATTGAAGTACTATAAGACTTTTGTCTTGGTGGAGGAGGTGATATTGGGGCGGTGCCTAAGCCTTTTTGATGAAATAATAAGGTGTTATTGTAAAAAATTACAAGACTAACTTGACACTATGGCTTCTGTTATATTATTTATAAATTTATTATTTTTTCATGTTTCAGAACCACTTGTCAAGGGTCTGCTGGCCAGCATCAGAAGCTTCAATAAGCCGCACAATTGCGCCTTGTACCCTAACTTCGGAAAAGTCATGTTTTCCACATAGCAGATCGATTATCTTAGATTCCTGGGGAGGGTTCCAGGATATCTGGTAATCTGAACTTACTTCAGGATGCAGAAAGAAATCCCTAATCAGTTGCAGGTTTTCGATCCCTTCACCCAGTTCAGTGAGCACAGCCTCAATAACCCCATGTTTTTTTATCTGTTTCAGGGCAGTCTTCGGTCCAACCCGTTTTATACCGGGATTGTAGTCTGTTCCCACCAATAATGCAATGTCCACTAATTGTTCCCTGGAAATCTCAAGTGTTGACAATACTTCTTCAAGGTCCATGATTTCGGGTTTTACTTCAATATAGACGTTTTTCCTGGGCAGTTTTCGTTTGCCAGTAACTGTAAGGTTGCGCACTACCTTTGGTGATCCGAACACCAATGCATCATAGTCCTGGGAAGCAGTATAGTCTGCATCACCCGATAGCACCATATGAGCAGCCTGAGCCTCACCTTCAGACGGGGCTTGTACTACTGGAATGCCCATATACCCCAGCAGGGCCTTTGCATCTTCTACCATACTGCCTTCAATTCTGGACGAGGCCTGGGCATAGACCATGAGCTCCTCCTCTCCGGCAGCTTTGGCATCCTCCCAGCGCAGCATGGCCTTTTTGCGAATATTCTTTCGTGCTTCCAGAGTTTCGGCCTTGAAACTGGGGGGTCTGCCGTCAAAAACAAAAATCGGTCTAATACCTGCTTCCACCAGATTCGTAGTACGATATAAAAACCCTGATAAGTGGGATGTCACCTCACCCCTGGAATTTTTAAGCGGGGTGCCGTCCCGCTGCCTGATAATACTCAGAAATTGGTACAGGGTATTGTACGCATCTACAGCGACCACCTTACCCGCAAGGTCCTCTAATTCGATCTCATGTTTTTCAAAAATATCAGACAGATCAACACCCATTGCCTTTGCCTCAGCAAGAGATGTCATCCATTCGTCTTAAGTCGATTACAGAATCACCATCAGCAGATACGATTCCACTGACTGTCAAAAGGTTGCCTACTCTTTCCACTAACCTAGCCTTTGATACCTGTACCTGATGATCGGTGTCTTTTTTGGCATTTCGGTGTACAACCAGGAGCTCAATACCTTTCTGTATGTCGCCGGTAACATTACTGATAATATTTTCGAAGTCAGAATATATCAGGATCTTTACCCGTTTACCAGATTTTTTGATTACACCAATAGGATTAATGCTAATATTCATTACATGCCCTCCAGATAGAAACTAATCTGATTCTTTCATCAATAAATACTATTCGTCTTATTCGTTTCATTTATGAAATTGCTGGATGAAATCCTCATTGTACTTTTGCAAAATAAGAAACATCATCACGTTCATTACTTATTATTTTATAAAGATTTTCCTTGCTCAGTCGCTCAGGATGGTAATATCGTCCTCCAGACTTTTCTGAGATCTCTCTTGCAAGGTCTGATCCCTTGCTGCTCATATCTACCACAAGTACATGGATACCTTCATTGACCAGGTATTTCAACACAACCAATAGTTCCCTATGAATATTACCTCCCACTTCCAACGGCACGTTTGCTTTACCGTCTGTCACCAATATCATGATGGGAATGATGGCAGGGTTTTTTTTGATCTCGTTGTGCAGTCCGTGCAGTCCAGTTAAGATACCTGAAGCCAGGGGTGTTGTACCACCGAACGGTATATTTTCAAGATACCTCTTGGCCCTATCCACTGATGAGGTAAAGGGTAATACGGTCTCGGCTTTGCGTCCGCTATATGAGACCATTGAGACTTTATCCCTGCGCTGATAGGCATCCTTCAGGAGGGCTACAATAACACTGCGGGTGATATCTACCTTATCTATTTCATCCATACTGCCACTTGTATCCAGGACGATATCAATTAGAGTGGCGATGCGCCTTCGTCTCACTTTTTCTCTGTAATCACTTTTCTCCACTTGGATACGACCATCTACAGCATGTATCGCCGCTGCCCTTATGGTGGGAGCAATTGCAATATCATTTACCTTACCTTCAGGTATTCGGTGTCTGACATACCTCCCCCTTTTTCCTTTTGTCAGCACTTCAGCTCGCCTGCCGCTTTTTAGCTGGCCTAAAATTATTTTTTTTCTTTTACCCTTTGCGAAATCACTAAGAATATTTCGAACAACAGTTTCATCAGTCTTTTCGCTATCAGCTGTTTCCGGGACGTCTGAAATATCATCTTCTTTATCTGTAGGGGCATGGTATACCGGTGCATCCAGTTTTGGTATCTTTAACACAGGAGCCACATAGGCGGGAGTACTGTGGACTGGTCCGTGATGCTCCATTTTTGTTGCACTTAAGGTTACGTTTTCAAAAACATCATTAATGACATCATGGGGATCCAATACCACATATGATACATCAGCCAGTATATATGTATGGACTATCTCATCAAGGCGTATCTGATCACTATGCTGTAGAATTAGCTCTGTTATTGTTTTAGTGTCCTGATGATCGAATTGATTGATATCCTTTTTTGGTATCCTGATTGCCAGAAGGGGTTTGCCGATATGAAATACTTTAATCCCATAATCCCTTTTTAGATTATTCCGCATCCTCCCGGCAATTTTATCGCTCATTTCTCGACCAGACGCCTCAACTGTTCAACACTGAACTCCTCTTCCTCAAATGGTCTCTTTTTCATCCTGTGAGGCAGAACCATTTCAGCAGCTTCTACAATATCTTCGTTTGTAACCCTGTCACGTCCTTCAAAAGCTGCATTGGTGCGGGCTGTTCTCTCGATCATAATATCTGCCCTGTGACCGTCAACATTGAACTCTATACAGACCTCGGCAATTGTCTGGAGATTATCCCTTGTGGTAATAACAGAAGGAAGCAACTGCTGCACTTTCACGATCCTGGCCCGTAAACGGTCCTGTTCTGATTCGAACTCTTTTTTGAAAGCTTCAGGTTTTTCGTTAAACTTATTGCCACGTTCTATGATCTCAACCCTCAGTTCAATATCAGGGATTCCCATAACTTCCACCAGAAGGGCGATCCTGTCAAGCAGCTGGGGTCTTAATTCGCCTTCTTCCGGGTTCATGCTTCCTATGATTATGAAACTGGCAGGATGGCTGACACTGACACCTTCCCGCTCGACAGTGTTCACGCCCATAGCAGCCGCATCCAGCAGTGCATCCACTACAAAATCATCCAGCAGGTTGATCTCATCTACATACAGGATACCGCGGTTAGCTTCTGCCAGGATTCCTGGCTCGTATGCTTTTAGACCTTCCGTGACAGCCTTTTCGATATCAAGACTACCCACTACCCGATCCTCAGTGGCACCCACTGGCAGATCCACCACTTTCATAGGCCGTTTCTCAGTGGTAATTTTGCCTTCCTTCTTTCGTATCTGACATTCCCAGCAGAACTTTTCCTCATCATGGGGATCACAGCTGTATGTATCTCCTGCTACAACATCGATCTCAGGTAATATCTCTACCAGCCCTCTTACAGCTGTGGATTTTGCAGTGCC
>DATKUV010000113.1:0-12465 GCA_035530415.1 Candidatus Nanoarchaeia archaeon
TGAAGATATCGGAGGCATGCACGCCGCCCAGGGTATCCTTACGGCAAGAGGAGGAATGACCTCTCATGCTGCTGTGGTAGCACGGGGTATGGGCAAGTGCTGCGTGGCTGGTTGCGGGGCCATCCGGATCGATGAAGACGCGGGTCTTTTTTCTGTGAACGGTCATACAATAAAGGAATACGATTACATTACATTAAACGGCACCACAGGTGAGGTTATCCTGGGACAGGCCAAACTTATTACACCTGAGATCAGCACAGACATGGATACCCTGCTCTCATGGGCCGACGAAGTCAGGACATTGGGTGTCAGGACAAATGCAGATACCCCTGAGGATTCAAAGAAAGCAAGGGATTTCGGGGCTGAGGGTATTGGGTTGTGCCGTACTGAACACATGTTCTTCGGAGAAGAGAGGATACCAATCGTACAGGAAATGATCCTGGCAGAGACCGAAGAACTGAGAAAACTGTCACTTGAGAAATTACTGCCAATGCAGAGGAGTGATTTCAAAGAGATATTCGAAGTAATGAAGGGATATCCGGTTACCATACGCCTGCTTGATCCGCCTTTGCACGAATTCTTGCCAAAACATGAGGACCTGCTTGAACAATATTTTGAATTAAAGGCAGCCGGTGACAACAACGAAATCCATAAACTGGAAGATCTGATGAAACGGGTTGATTCCCTTAAAGAATTCAATCCCATGCTAGGGCACAGGGGATGCAGACTTGGCATCACATATCCGGAGATATACGAGATGCAGGTCAGGGCAATCTTCGAAGCTGCATGTGAATTAACAAAAGAAGGATACGAGATCGTTCCAGAGGTCATGATACCACTGGTAAGTCATATTAATGAATTTGAGATTACCAAAAATAGTGCAGAAGCAGTAGCAAAACAGGTAATGAACGAGCAAGGTGTAGAGCTGAATTATCTTATAGGCACTATGATCGAACTGCCCAGGGCAGCCATTACAGCAGATGAGATCGCAGTCCAGGCAGAATTTTTCAGTTTCGGCACCAATGACCTTACACAGACCGCATTCGGTTTAAGCCGTGACGATGCTGGTACCTTCTTGCCGTACTATGTTGAGCACGGTATATTGGAGCAGGATCCGTTCGTGGCTATTGACCAAAATGGGGTGGGCCAGCTTATTAAGATAGGTGTGGAAAAAGGCAGATCTACAAGGCCAGACCTCAAGATAGGGATATGTGGTGAGCATGGTGGTGAGCCCAGCAGTGTGATATTCTGTCACAATGCAGGACTTGATTACGTTAGTTGCTCTCCATTTAGAGTACCTATCGCCAGACTTGCAGCTGCACACGCTGTACTAAAAAAGGATGAATAATATTTATACTATTGAATATAGAATCTATACTGCTATGCCTGAAATCATTGAATGTGAATCGGGATCATTTCGTGTCGTGGATGCACATGGTCAGGACATCGAGGTAGGCAGTCCTGTAAGATATGGGGGAACAGGCACTAAAGGTCACGTAACAGAAATCGTTTGCGATGAGGATGGTGCCTGGGCTATTATCGATTCCACTAATCTGCTGTATAAACTTGAATCTCTGAAGGTTCTGGATGAATTGGAAGTAAAAGCAGAAATGGGGGAAAGAGAATTCTCAACTGAAGAGATCCAGGAAGTGCTTGATAAAGCAGAAGAGGACGCAAAGGAAGCAAAACTTGATGATTCAAATCTTGAAGCTGGCGGATAGTCCTTTTTCATTATAATGCATATTGGTGTTGTATTTCACGGACCTGCGGTTATCGACTCTGGCAAAGCCAGGAGAGTACTTGAAATAATTTCAGGTATGGGTGATGTGCAGGCAATACTGGGCGGCACTATGGGGAGGGCTGCTGTTATTGATGCGGGACTGGAAGGACAGATCGATATCAGCAGGAACCTAAAGCCCAGTGAGGCTATTATAGAACTCAGCTTTAACTCTGATATTATTTTACTGGTCAATGAAGGAAAAACCTGCGAGACAGGATTAACTTTCGGGTCAATGGTCTTTGGAAAGTTGGATCTGATAACAATTCCTCTGTATCAAATTGAATTCGGAAGTGAACGCGTACTTGTTCCATGGACTGGGGAATCCAGCCCAATTTTAAATAAATTTCGGGACATTCTAACAGCCAGGGTCATTCACCCGCCACCTGAAAGTAATGGTATCAAGATCGAGATGAATACCATAACAAGGAGGGTGTCCGGGGCCAGACCTGGTGAATATGTGACCGTTAATGGTATTGTTGTTGGAAAAGCATCATCTGACGAGGTCCATATCATTTCAGAATCTGGAGAAATTACCGGACTTGGAGGTGGCAGGTTGAAACGCCATGGAATTGAAAAATTAAAGAAGACCGATCTTTCAACAGCTATTGTAAGGTCCGGACCTTTAAGAACAGCTAATATTACCCCCAGGGTGTTGGCGCATTCTCGTTCTAATTATGCTGTTTTGATCGATCATTCAGCTGAGGATACATTTGAGCTTGCAAAAGATGCAGATCTGGCTGTTGTGGTAGGTGACGATACTACCGCTATTGCAGGGGATCTGCTGACCAGGCTGGGGATCCCAATGATAGGTATCACGGATGGGGATAAGGACGGCATTACACATCATACTCATGTACCGCCAGGATCAGTGATTATCAGGGTTGCAGCCGGAAATGATGATATTGTAGGCCGCAAGGTGCACAATGAAATATTTTGTGGAAAGGGAAGAATTGAGACCAATGATTCGGGATTTGAAGAGATATTAGCAAATGTGATAAAACAGGCCGGATCGCTGGTTGAAGAAATTGAACGATATTGAACTTCAATTCTGGAATTGTCTATACTACATTGATATGGTAACCACATTTCGGACAGGTCTTGTTTTCAGTAATAAGATTATTTACAATACTAAATCCACTTCTATCGATTAGTAGCGTTTGACATTTAGGACAAAATGTATTTTCATATGTATGGCCGGCCACATTACCTAAATACACATACTCCATTCCCGCATCTTTTGCTACCTGCCATGCCTTCTCCAGAGTGGCCACCGGCGTAGGGCTGGCATTTTCCATCTTGTACATTGGATGAAACCTTGTGAAATGGATGGGTGTCTGGACCCCCAGATTATCCCGCACCCATTCTACAAGCGATTTTGTTTCCCTGGGATCATCATTCATACCAGGAATGATCAGGTTGATGACCTCGATATGCATTCCCAGTTCCCTGGCAACAACTGAAGAGTCCAGGACAGGTTGCAGGTGGGCCTTGCACGTTATTTTATAAAAATCATCATTAAATGCCTTGATATCCACCCTGAATGCGTCCAGATTGGGGGATATATCACGCAATGCCTCTTCAGTGATATACCCGTTGGTAACGTAAACCGTTTTGAGCCCGGCTTCATGGGCCAGTTTGGCGGAATCGTAAGTGAACTCGTGCCAGATGGTAGGTTCATTATAAGTCCATGACATGCTGGCACTGCCTGATTTAAGTGCCCTTGTCACCGATTGATCGGGGGTTAGCTCCCTGGTGTAAGCCTGGTCAATATTAGCTTGTGAGATGGACCAGTTCTGACAGTGGGAACACTTGAAATTGCATCCAATGGTGCCCTGGGAATAGCTCAATGTCCCGGGCAGGAAATGGTACAGGGGTTTTTTTTCAATCGGATCAACAGCTTCGCTTGATACAGTATTATATATCAACGAGAAAAGAGTACCGTCCCTGTTCTCCCGTACTCCGCAAATCCCTCGTTTGCCGGGATGAATGATACATCCATGGGCGCATACATGGCACCGGACCTTATCGTCCTCAAGTCTGTCAAATAGAGACGCTTCCATTATCATGATACATACCCAATAGTAATCTTATCGGAACCGACAAACCATTCCCCCATCAAAGATGAAACGTCATTTTATAAAGGTTTGTTCTCGGCCAGGGCCAACTGAAATGTATTTAAAAGGGACACCTACCAATGAATCAAGCCGATTTACATATTCAAGGGCACCTGCGGGTAAGTCATCCATATTCCGAATACCTGTCAGGTCCCCATCCCAGCCATGCAGGTCTTCAAATACTGGCTCGCATCGTGCAAGGTTTGAAGTGGCTTCAGGCGGGTAATCCAGTGTTTTACCATCTAGCTGGTAAGCAACACATATTCGAAGAGGATGAATGTTTGACAACACATCCAGTTTTGTCAATGCTATGTGAGTATAACCATTCAATGCAACAGATTTCCTGACCAGGGGCAGATCAAACCAGCCGCATCGCCTGGCCCGCCCGGTGGTAGTGCCGAACTCGCGGCCTACTTTTTGGATTGTCTCACCAGTTTTATCCTTCAATTCAGTTGGCAATGGTCCTTCCCCAACACGTGTAATATAGGCTTTTAAAATACCAAGTACCTGGTCAACTCTGGTGGGTCCCACGCCTAGGTTGGCACATGCAGAACCAGCAATACATGAGGACGATGTTACAAATTTCTGGGTGCCGTGGATCACATCAAGATGTGTTCCCTGTGCCCCCTCTGCCAGCACATTTTTACCCAGGTCCAATGCAGTGTTCACTTCATGTGATACATCTGCGATATATGCTGCAAATCTACGTCCCAGTTCGATATATGTTGAGATCCAAGTCTCATCATACATAATTGAAGGGTCTCCACCCAAACTTTCTATCTGGGCAGCTTTGACGGGAGCCAATTCATCCAGGCGTCCACGCAGTCTTGCCTCATCTATCAGGTCTGCAAATTGTATCTCATCCCTGGCCACTTTGTCGATATAGGCATAACCGATACCCCGTTTGGTTGTACCGATCTTTTCGGTCCTGGCAGACTCGCGTAATCCATCCATTTCCACATGATACGGCATGATGATACTGGTCTTTGCATCAACACCCATTTTTTTATAATCTACTGATATCTTGTCCTCGGCCAGGGTATCGAGTTCTGTTGCCAGTGTCATAGGGTTTAATACCACTCCCGGACCGATCAACAGCCTTGCATCGAACAGCACACCAGACGGGGTAACGTGCAGCTTAAACGTTTTTCCATTAACCACAACAGTATGACCTGCGTTGTCTCCTCCCTGGAACCGTACGATCAGGTCATAATCCTGCGTCATAAGATCTACTATCTTTCCCTTGCCTTCGTCCCCGAACTGGGTGCCTGTAATTATTGTAAACATATGTTGCTATACAGGGAGATAATTGAATAATAAGATTTTGATAACGAATTATTTTCAGGAACCACTTAATTTAAACAATAAATCTATATATCTAAGAATTTAATAAAGAGTCCTCAAGATGGTGTGGAATGGTATCTGAAAATTTGATGACAGTTGTTATGTTGCCTCTTTTGGTATTGATGACAATTGTTGGTTATTATGTTTTAATACCAGGTGAGATACGAGAACAGAACCGCAAAATCCCTATGCGCCGGTTTATGATAGGATTATGGCCTTTCGTGGTCTCTGCATCTTTCGTTTATTTATTAGTTCAATCACAAGCCACAATCGTCAATTTTTTTGGCATCAAAATAAATTCAGATTATACCAGCTATATCATGATGATAGAAGGAGATATGGTAGCCCATTTTCAGAGTTTTGCCACGCCTTTATTGACATATTTTAACGGATTTGTATACCTGATGATCTTTTCTTTTATAATGATATTCACTTTTGTGATTCTCATATTTACACGCAACGTGACAGCATTAGAAGAATTCACGATTGCATTCATTATCATTTATTTGACAGCCTTCCCATTCTACATATTTTTCCCTGTAACAGTAACAGGGCATGCAATTACAGGTGTGTCAACACTTTTGTATGACCTGAGTCCTATCATTGATCAGGGAGTGCGGGTCGTAGACCCATTTTTAGATAATGATTTTCCAAGTTTACATGCAGCATTATCTGTGATGGCGGTGTTGATAGTGGTATTCAGGACAAACTTAACTCGATATAAGGTGTTTATTATTGTCTCCACATTTGCCATATTATTTTCAACATTATATCTTGGAATACATTGGATCACCGATCTGGTGGGAGGTACGGTACTAGCTTTGATCAGCTATTATATTGCAGTCAGGTTTAGAAAATCCCTGCTGGAGATGTTAAATAAGTTACTTGTATCAATTGAAGAAAAAATAGGTATATTGGATAACATATTTTGTAAGAATTGTTCTGAACAGATTTCTATTGTTCCTCATCGTAAATCAGTAAACTGTCCCCATTGCGGTTCGACTATTGACTACCATCCCCTTACTTATGATTAAGTAAGGCTCTTTTTTAAAAAAAGGGAGTGAAAAATCACTCCAAAATCTGCTTTTTAAGGTTCAGGTTCGTAGTAGCCGTCTGAGAGCGTCTTCATGAAGGCGACAATGGCATCTTCATCATCACCAGTCAAACCGAGATTACCGAGCTCATCTGTATTCATATTTGCCAAGACTTCAGGTGCTAGCCATTCCTCTCCAGACCAAGGCTCATCCCTGGTATTATAGAAGTGCACAATACCTTTCAAGCTCTTGAAGTAGCCATTGTGCCCGTAGGCTTTTATTACATTATCTCCAGATGGCCTTTTGTCCACATTGCGCAGGGTAGGAACCTTATGCTTCCCCATATTAGCACCAGCTATATCACTATAGTCTGTTGTTAGCAGGAAACCACCCAATCCATAGTCCACCCAGTTCATGCCGTCAGGATTGAAGTACCGCGGCATTGAGTAGAAAGGATTGTTAGGGTTCTTAGGGATTCCAAGGTTATCGTAGGTGAAGTCTGTGAACAAAGGATGCTCAAGATTAAAATCTCCGATACCACTGGGATGACATTCCGCACAATTTCCGCCCTCGCCCACCTCTTTTATACCATTATTATTATTGGACGCTTCAAACAGCACAAGTCCTAATGCTTCCTGTTCCGTTAGATCAACACCTTCAACACCGTCCAGATAAGCATCATACTTGGAACTGAACGGATTGACCTCAATTGACCTCTCGTATGCTGCGATGGAGCGGGCGATCCTTTCGTATGTTCCTGCCACATCATTGACACAATCCAGGGGATTCTCGGGGTATACCTCATCAAAAAAGGATGCATAATCTGAATTCTGTACCTTAATGCATACGATTCTTTTGTTGGGATTGTTTTGCTCCAGAGGATTCAGGAAGGGGCCCATCGCCTGTTCGGTAAGCGGGTCGGAAGGTTCTTCCAGCAGGTTCAAGCCGGTTGCACGGCCGTCCCAGAACATTCCACCAATTAACTTTTCATAATCGAAGACCGGACTGTCACCACCGTAAGCGGAAGTGGGTGGTTTACGGTTGCCGAACCTTGTGTGAATTGCCCCGGGGTAGACCGCTCCGGCATTATTGATATCAGAATCAGGGCCGGTAAAACCCCATTCGGGATCATGACAGGTGGCACAGGACTGTCCTTTCGGGGTGGACAGGTCCTCATCGAAGAATAAAAATTCTCCCAGCTCTTCTATAGGTTCCTGGGCAGCAGCAGTTCCCATGACCAATGTCAAGAGCACAGCAGTCGCACAGATTAGAGTTTTATTATATTTCAAAAATAAATTCCTCCTTTCTATTCAGCTTTTTCGTAATCAAAGGAGTGTACTCGATAGATTATTGATAACTGGCACTAACATGCCAGCAAATTTCACTTGGATTTATGACACTCCCAGATTCATATAATATTGAAATTAAATAAAACTAACGGTCGCCAATTTATAAAAATATTATTATAAATTGAATATTTATATATGGATATACACTATTTTAGTCAATCTCTTGTGGCAGTTTATAATAAAAAAGCCTTGAAAAAAATAAGATAAAAAGTTTTAATCCTCACGTTCTCCAGCAATGAATTCTTCTGTTAAACGATAAGCTACATCATCTGTGTATTGTTTGGGCGGATGCTTCATAAAATAAGCTGATGGAGAGTACAGCACACCACTAATACCTCTATTAAGAGCCAGTTTACAACACCGTATGGCGTTGATAGCTACTCCTGCCGAATTCGGGGAATCTTCCACAGACAACCGCAGTTCAAGGTTCATTGGCACATCTCCGAACAACTTACCTTCCATTCTCAGGTAACATATCTTATTATCCTTTTGCCAGGGAACATAATCGCTGGGTCCTATGTGGATATTTTCATCTTCAAGCCTTGTGGCAATGACTGATTGGACAGATTCGGTTTTGGATGTCTTTTTCGAAATAAGCCTTTTTCTGTTTAGCATGTTAAGAAAATCGGTATTACCACCGGTATTTAATTGATAAGTTCGTTCGATTGTAACTCCTCGTTTTTCAAATAGATCAGCCAATGTCCTGTGGGTAATAGTGGCTCCTAATTGGGCCTTGATGTCATCTCCTATTATGGGCAAACCTTTTTCTTTAAACCTTTGGGCCCACACAGGGTCACTGGCAATAAACACAGGCATGTTATTAATAAAAGCAAGATTTGCATCTAGGGCACACTCAGCATAGAACCGTACAGCCTTTTCCGAGCCTACTGGTAAATAATTTAATAGTATTTCTGCACCCGAGTCTTTTAATATTGTTACAATGTCTTCTTTAGATGATTCTTTCTCGTCGGATTTGATAAAAGAGTATTTCTCATCGTAATCATTCATGTGTTCTGAAAAACCATCAAGTATCTGGCCCATTTTTACTTTGATATTTGACTTATGTATATTATCACAAAATACTGTTGTGCAGTTAGGTAGTTCAAAGATCGCTTCTGAAACATCCTTTCCCACTTTTCTTTTATCAATATCAAAAGCAGCTACAACATCAATATTGTAAGGCTTGTACCCATCAATGTCCCAGTGCATCAGTCCAGTAGCATTATTCTGATTCTTGCTCCTGTAATATTCGATACCCTGAATCAATGAACTGGCGCAATTTCCAATTCCTACAATCGCGATTTTAATGTTTTGCATGAACAATTACCTCTAATCCTGAGGATATTCTATGAGTTTTTAGTTACTTAAATAAATTACGTAATTTAAGTAATATTCAATTTGATTATTCAATACATTGCAGGATAATATAAAATGAGTGTATTTAGTTGCCAATAATTTTGTTAAAACTGTTAAATTATGGGAGATATTGGTTGTAAGGCATGGTTTTTTACAGTTTGTCTGATATCTGATCGTTCATGACTAAATAATCCACATAAAAGGATGAAAATTAATAAGAATAGTTAATCAACTACAAAAACTACAATAAACTAACATTTAACCATAAAAACTGAAAATAACTCTCAATACATTTATATTTCTAAGAAACGTGTAGTATTTTCAATGGTGATAAAAATGAAAAGTCTAGCATTATTGTCAATAACAGTGTTAATAACTGCATTTTTAGTTTTGCCAGCCAGCGCCTCTTCATCAGGAGTAGATGGAGTAGAGACATGGAATCCGCAGGTTGTCGATTTTCTTTATGTGAATGACACAGTAAATGAAACAGTTCAATACCGGATCATCACGAATAATACAATGGATGAAGTTAACTGGACAGTAAATGGAGTTAATGTTATAGGTTCAGATGATGGCCTCAATAACTATACCTATGAACATGAATGGGATAATGAGACTATTGGTTTAAACACAGTAATATTCACTGGAGAAAATGAATCTGGTTCACAAGTCGAGTTCAGATGGACTGTGAATGTCTTAAACATGTCTACCTATGAAGATGGGGGAGTAATAAATGGCACAAATATATTTGATATTATGGATGGGGCCCTCAATAAGCACATGTTGGACATCAAGGTCAGATGGTTCAAATTTAAAGTAGCAAAACATGATGATAACTCTGAGTTTGTTACTGAAAAAGTGAACCAACTTCACAAAGAAATAGCAATGCGTCAGATGACCCGCGAAGCCCTGCATGCAGAATACGAGGCAGGTAATATTGACAAAAATCAATATCTTGCTGCTTTGAAAAAATCCAATACGAAAGAACAGTATGTCAAAGATGAAATAGTAGCTATCACTGAATTAGAGAATGAATTGAAATCAAATAAAGGTCAACACAAAGGTCAAAAAAATCAAAATTAAATAAAACGGGATCTACGAGGATAGCACAGGAACCACAATAACTTCAAGCAGTAAATCTTAATACATTTGTTATTTAAGTGATATGAATATGAAAAAAGTGGTCCTGTTCTATATTTTTTTAATTTTTTTATTGCATACTGCTTCCGCCCAGTCCATAATCACTATTGGCGTCCATGAAGACGGAAATGCCATATGGACCATGGAAAAACATCTTTCTCTTGAAACCCAAGCCGATGTTCAGGATTGGGAAGATTTCATTGCACAAGGGCAGGAATCAGCCCAATCGCAGAAAGACCTTGAGGAATTTAGTATAAGGATCAACGAGCTTATTGAATCTGCTGAAATTTTCTCAAATAGACCAATGGTTGCTGAAAATTTTGAGGTGGAATATGATACGTTAAAAGCTATTTCAGGTTCTTTCGGCATAGTGCGTTTCAGTTTTGAATGGAAGAATTTTTCCAAAATCGAATCAAAAAACATTCTGATAAGTGATGTTTTTTCTGAAGGGATGATACTTACCTCTGAAAATGTATTGATCATACAGATCCCTGATAATTATGATGTAGAGAGTGCATCACCGGATTTTGATACACAGGATGGAAACAAACTGGTATAGAGCAGTTCACAATATCACAGCTTTGATAAAAGAGAACCAGCTCTTGTGCTATCTCCCAAATCCAATAATGAAACAGACAATCAGATTGTATGGTATTTATTGATAATTATTCTATTTGGAAGTGTTGTGGCAATATATTTTAAAAAGAAGGGTAAACGAGCATTTGATGAGAATATTGAATTAAAAACCCCTCTTAATCCTGCAAAGAAAATGGAAGATCTGGAATATGAAGAAATGATAGAGCAGATCCTTAATAGATCAGGCGGGCAGGTATATCAATCAGAGATCATAAAAGAGATGAGACTTTCAAAATCAAA
This sequence comes from Candidatus Nanoarchaeia archaeon, assembly GCA_035530415.1. Taxonomy (GTDB): domain Archaea; phylum Halobacteriota; class Methanosarcinia; order Methanosarcinales; family Methanocomedenaceae; genus Kmv04. Next base: position 10,994 of record DATKUV010000113.1, read on the forward strand.
AATTAGCATCCTTCTTACTAAAATGAAAGAGGAAGGGAAAATTATCAAAATACGAAAGGGTAAGGAGAATATTATACGGCTTCTTACTGAATGATAGGTAAGAAAATACTTTTAAAATTTAGTTTCTAAATTGTTTTTATTTAGTTATTTGTTTTCCCTACCCAACCTTTATTACCAATCAGTGAATCTATAAACCCTCATTAAATGCCAGTTTCATAGGTGGGATGTGTCCCGCAGGAATGTGGCCCCTAAAGGGCTGAACCGTGAAACTTGGAAACACTATTAGGAGACAACGAAACATGGCAAAATCAATGTATGGTCATATTAGGGATGCCTGGAAAGATCCGGACAAAACCTATGTTCATGAACTCAGATGGCACAGACTCCAGGAATGGAGACGGGAGTCTTCTGTCCAGAGGATAGATAAACCCACACGGCTGGACCGTGCCCGGAGTCTTGGCTACAAAGCCAAACAGGGCATCGTAATGGCAAGAGCAAGTGTCAGGCGTGGAAGTGCCCGGAAATCCCGGTATATAAGAGGACGCAGGACCAAGCGAATGGGCATGCGTAAGATCACCAGGGGCAAGAGCATCCAGCGCATAGCTGAAGAAAGGACTGCACGCCGATTTCCCAATCTTCTGATATTAAATTCATACTGGGTAGCCGAAGATGGAAAGCGCAAGTGGTACGAGGTCATTATGGTAGACCCAAGCCACCCTGTAATAAAGAGCGATCCAAATCTGAACTGGGTATGCAATCCAAATCAAAAAGGTCGTGTATTCAGAGGTAAGACCAGTGCTGGTACTAAAGGAAGAGGCCAGCGAAAGCGTGGCAATGGTACTGAAAAGACCCGGCCAAGTATCAGATCTAAAGGTAATCTAGGAAAGTGAGAACAACAGTTCTCACCCCACTATTTTTTTTCATATTAAAGGCATATAAGCTGTAAGCATGTTTCATTATATCTATCTGCGTACAAGCTGTCAGGCTACCGAAGACCCAGAAAAGGTCCGCTCTGCCCTCAGATTATTTTTCCCCCAAAGGGATGATACCAGAAATGATGAACCCGACATTATCCATGAAAGTATCATGTCAGGCCACCACGGGAATATAATAACGATCCTGGAAGCAGAAATTGTAACGAAAAAGGACGGGGAGTATGTGATAAACCTGATAAAGGAACACCTTGATCCAGAGGAATTATCCAGGATTGTCACAGAACTTCCACAGCGGGTTGATGAAGAGTGTAACCTTTATTTAAGGTTCGATAAGCAAGAAGCCAGTAAGGGCATTTTGAAAATATCACAGATATCTGATGCCATTCTACTTCGGATAAAATTAAAGGCCTACCCAGCCAAACAGGAAAAAGCAATATATATAGCACAAGAATTATTTAGAGCGGAGGATTGAGCGGTGGGCATAATTAAAAGTTCAAAATTTTATGATCTAAACGTCCACTCACAACCTGATTTCGC
>DATKUV010000114.1:0-2303 GCA_035530415.1 Candidatus Nanoarchaeia archaeon
GATCGATCCCGGTACTACCACCGGGCTGGCACTACTTGACCTGGATGGGACCCTGATCAAACTACAAAGCAGCAGGGAAATGTCAGTGTCTGATGTGATCGAAATGATAGCCCTATACGGCAGGCCTTTGATAGTGGCTACAGATGTCAGCCCCATTCCGGGTACTGTCGAAAAGATCCGACGCTCATTCAATGCAATTTCAGGTGAACCTGACACCTCATTAGCTACTGAAGAAAAGATAGAACTGGCAAAACCATACGGATATAAAAACGACCATGAACGTGATGCTTTGGCAGCTGCAGCCCATGCGGTTCGCAAGTTCAAGAATAAATTTGACCAGATCCGTAAAAAAGTACCCCCTGGAATTGATGTGGATGAGGCCATAGCCCTGGTAATGAAAGGAGATTCCATAGATAGCGCAATTGCCAGGTTAACAGGCCGAAAAGTTATGCCTGAGGTGCAGCCAGACCAGGAAACAGGTTTAGAACCTGATGAGAAGTTCATCGAGGCGACTGAAACTATCAAACGTCAACAAGAAACCATCGATAATCTAAGGACATATCTGTATGAATTGAAATCAGAGATCAAAGACCAGGCACACCAGATTTCAAACCAGGAAAAAAAGATCCAAGATCTTAAGGCCAGGACATATTCAAAGTTAAGAAAGGCCAAAGAGATGCGTATACGTGATGAAAAAATACGCATGCTTGAAAAAGCTGTTAAAGCAAAGGACGCGGAATGTATCAAACTGGCAGGATTGGCAGATGAACTAAAACGGGTCAGAACACTTGAGACAAGCGGCCGTATAATACCTGTAAAAGTGATTCCTGCATTTACCAAAGAAGCACTTGCTATCGTAAATGGACAATATGGTTTAACACCAGGCGATGTGCTGTTCTTCAAGGATGCCAGTGGGGGCGGACCAGTAACTGTGGACATTCTCGTAGACGCCGGCATCAGGGCAGTAGTCTTCAGGGGTGAGATGGCACACATTGCCATTGATGAGTTCTATAAAAAGGGATTGCCGTTTATTAATATTAGATCAGTACATGTCCATTATGTAGATGATTTCGGTGTAGTTGACCCAGAGGAATTAGAAACCTGTGAAGCTCGATTTAGGGAAGAACTCACTTCAAGAAGAATCAAAGAAAAGGAACAGTGGCTTGACAGCCTGCTTGAAGAATATAAGAGTGAACGGCGGCGTGCATAAGGATCAAGTATAAGTAAAAATTCCAATATATTAATTCGGTACAAAACGAACAATATTTATATAAGGTTTTTCAAACTATATTGAAATGTCTATGAAAAACAACCCCACCATAATTTTTTCCACAAAAGATGGGATGGTAGCTCTGGACAGTCCCGTAAAACTTAAGATATTAAAATTTATCGGCAACCAGTGCAGACCTTTTGAAGATATAGTTAAGGAGACCTGCAAAGCCAAATCTACCATATCGGTACACCTGAAAGACCTGTTAGGACAAAATATCATATTAGAGCAAAGGGACTGCACTGATAAGAGAAAAAAATACTATGTCTTAAACTCTCAATTCATTGCGTATTCTGATACACCCACCCAAAAGAGCTATGACGTGATATTGGACAAGCTTATCCGCTCTGTGGACTCAGAATATGAATTTTTCAAGACACTGTGCCATACTATCCGTTATGGGTTGGAAGCTTACGGTATGAACCCAAAACCTGTTATGAAAAGGATCGGGGATGATATCGGAACAAAAATGGCAAAATTGTTTGTATCAGATAATCTCGACGATCTGATACTTGAGATGGCAAAATTCTGGGATATGCATAATCTCGGCAAAGTGGAAATAGATAACTCAAATCCATTGACCCTGTTAATTCACGATTGTTTTGACTGTTCTGATATGCCGGACGTAGGACGAACATTATGCTCGCTGGATGAAGGTCTTATTGAGGGAATATTATTGCATCGGCTTAATCTTAAGACACTGGTAAAAGAAGTTGAATGTTACGGAACAGGTTTTGACCACTGCAAAATGATTATTCATTTCCTGGATTGAATCTCTTATACATATCGAAGTCCATTATATTCTTTAAGTTCAGTCCAGTGTTTATTAATTAATGAGCTGAGTTTTTGAACTCCATGCTCAGGGAGCTTTTTATATCGTCCCTGTTGCTCGAGGAATTCTTCAATGGGTTTTAGTTCCTTGAAATCCTTATTAAGATTTAATATCCCTTCTTCGATCTCATACAGCGGCCACATACCGCTCTGGACAGCAAGCTTTGACATCTTGATCGTGAGTCTGGGATCATAGTTCCAC
>DATKUV010000115.1:0-9022 GCA_035530415.1 Candidatus Nanoarchaeia archaeon
ATATAAGAAGTCAAAACGTTTATATTATTTTACGCTCGTAAAAGAGCAAACTTTAATAATCAAAAAAAATAATTCATTATTGAGGGATACCCAAATTGAAAAAAAATCATATATTAGTGACAATTATTCTTTTTTTGGTCATTTTTTTTCTATCTATTGGCTCAGTGAATGCTGAAATTATTAATTCAGAACAGATAGACAAAGGTGATGGTTATCAAATAAATAATTATGTAATGCATTTGACAAGTACAATAATAATGGGGGAAATTTATCCTGGGATTGATTTCTATGGATTACAATCTGATGGCACTAATATTAACTTAAAAGAATATGTGAAGACAACTAAAAAAACAGATGGAACTATGTCGATTGTTTTTGAAAAAGGTACTGAGAAAATAAACATAGAGGTCCAAAATGCCACTTCAAGTTATGTGATTATAGATATTCAAACCACAGGTATTACTGTAGAATATAAAACCCCTGTTGATGGTGGTGTCTCAAATGCAAAATATATTGGTGAACCAAATCTGATCCTTACAAAATCTGTGGACAAAACTTCGGTTGATGTTGGAGAGGTTATTCGGGTTACGATCAAAGCTAAAAATACTGGTAATGGTGTAGCAAAACGTATCAGTATTGATAGAGGTTTAACTCCGGATTTTACTTTTAAATCTGATATATATACTTCATATCCTACAGAGCTTGATGTTTCGAACAAAGAAACAGAGATGTTTATCTATGAAATCCAGGCTACAAAAGCCGGGACCTTTCAACTGGGTCCTGCTAAAGCTACTTATTATTCATCAGTATTTGATGATGAATATACCTCAAAAAGTGAAAGTCTAACGATTACTGTAGCAGAAGAACCAGTTGAAACATCAGAAATTAAATTGAGTGTATCAACTGATAAAACCAGATTGAAGAGGGGAGATACAGTCAAATTCAAGGTGAACGTAGAGAACTTGAAAGACGTGACTGCCTCAAATATTCGTATTGAACCCATAATCCCCAAAAACCTCACCTATGTCTCAGGTTCAGAGGAAATAGACATTATTAATGAAAAACCCATTATTCAGGTTAGTAGTTATGGGGGCTATTACAAAGCTGAATACTTGTTAACCTTCAAAGCAGATCAAATTGGCAATGATAACCTAATAGTAAAATGGACATATAATAATGGAGTGGAAGAGATTTCCGACAATACAACCTCAGAAATGGTATTTATTAGTCAAGGTGATTTTGATTTCCTCGCTCAATTCCCGATCTATGTGTACCTAACACCTATTATCATTATACTGGCGCTGGCAGGATGGTTTTATTGGAGATCCAGGCAATTCAGGATATAAACAAAAAATTATTGAGGAGGAGAAAAATTTGTTAAATGTATTGATCATTGGTGTAGGACAATGCGGTAACAGGATACTGGATGCAATTAATAAAGAAGCCTTTGGAGGAGGTCGATTTTCAAAATATTATTCCTCTCAAAAATTTGCATCCAGGGTTGAGACCATTGCTATCAATACTGCAATTAATGATCTTAAAGAAATGCGTAATACCAAGGCAAAAGATCGAATCCATATACCCAACCTCCATGGGCTTGGAGCCAACAGAATCTTAGGTAAAAAATGCTTTAATGATAATAAAGACCTGATCATGCGGAATATCTCTGAAAGGGGAGATTTTGATGTCGCGTTTGTTATTTCTTCCTCATCAGGTGGGACAGGATCTTCATTTAGCCCCCCGCTTGTTAAAGAATTGAAGGAAATATATGACTTTCCTGTTTACAGTATAATGGTACTTCCATTCAGAGAAGAAGGGACAATTTATTTACAAAACTCTGCTTTTTCAATCAAAGAGATGCGTCAAAGTGGCTCTGATGGAATGATCTTAGCAGACAATCAATACTTGAAAAATGCCGGAAGTAACATACAATCAGCGTACGACGGTATTAACAAAATGATCGCTGAGAGGATTTTATTCTTATTGGAAGCCCTGGACAGCGAGATGATGCTGGTTACTGACCTTGGTGATTTCAAAACAGTCATGTCTGGTGGCGATGGTATTGCCACAATAGGATATGCCAAGGGTGACGCTAAGACCCCTATCAGAACTACTATTCGCGAAAGTATTTCCCCAAATGGTCTGTTGTTCTCATCTAATGTATATGAAGAAGCAAGCAGGGCAATGATAATATTACGGGGAGATCAAAAATATTTAAGCATTGATGATATCTCAGCTGAGATCGATAAGCTATCCTCACACATCGGTCATGTATTCAAAGGTGTTATTATTCGCAATGGTGAAACTCCTAAAGTTCTATCTGTGTTAACCCTTGAATCTACTGTTGAACTGGAGAAACTGTATGCTCTGGCGGTAGAAGCCATTCATATTGAAAAGGATAAACGAAAACGTGTTGCATTGCAGAATGAAACTGATACTACATTCTCAATGATAGATGGACTTGAGCCTGAATACTAAGATCAAAATGATCTTAAGATTGATGTTAAAATGTTGTTATCTGTAATCTATAATATAATAATCAGTCATTTTTTTATCAAAAAGCTTTATCAAATCTGAAGACCATATATAACTAATTGAGGTTAATTTAAATGGGCAAGAGAACACGTATTATTAATGACCCTTCGGATCTTGTCCCCCTGTTGGGAACTTTTGGTTCAAAAACCCACAAGATAGTTTTTGACAATCTACTTGTTGATTGGTTTACTAAAGATGAACTGAAAGAAAAGCTGACGATGGATGTAGATGATAGTATTAAGATTTTGAAAAAATGCGGTTTAATTGAGAGCAAATGGCGAATGCCAGAACCTGGACAAACACCACAAAAGGAATATCATACGTCTTATTCCAAAATCCAGGTGAATTTTCAATGTACTGTTGAAGATCTTTCTGACCTGCTAATGATCACATTCAGCCGAGATGATGATATCAGAAATATGATGGAACAAATCGAAGCTGAAGTAATCAATGGGAACCAATCCATGACAGGACTGGCAAGGGTTTTAGGAGCAAGTCCTATATATTTAAGAGGTATAGCAAGACGTTCTGACAAACTAACAGTTAAGGGCCAGAGAATTGAGTTCAACGGTGCTACTGGTGCTATTGGATGATAAATTTACTTCACAGTAAAAAAGATAGTACAAAGTTCCAGATCCTCGTTGAAATTGCAGCTAACCAGCCTAATGTACGCCAGAGAGAGATCGCTGAAATAATCGGAATTACTCCCCAGGCAGTTTCTGAATATATTAAAGAATTAACTGATGAGGGGTTGATTCTTTCTGATGGCAGGGTACGTTACAAAGTAACCAAGAAAGGGATAGAATGGGTGCTTGAGCGTACTGCCGAGTTGAAGCGGTATGCCAGGTATGTGATGGAAGATATCATCAGTCATGTTTCTGTATGGACTGCTATTGCGGATGAGAATTATAGGACTGGACAAAAAGTCTCACTGGTTATGCGTGACGGGTTATTATATGCCAATGCAAAACAGGAGCATGCAGCCACTGGAGTGCTTATATCTGATGTGAAGGCAGGAGAAGATGTAGGGGTAACCGACCTGCACGGTCTGATCGAGCTGGGAGATGTCAAGATTACGGTTTGTAAAGTTCCCAGAGTTGAACGGGGCGGGTCTAAAAATGTGAACCTGGACGCTCTGGAGGAACTGGTAAAGGATAGTCGATATATATGTGCTCTTGGTGTGGAATCACTAATAGCCTTAAAGCGTATCGGAAAGGAACCGAATATTATGTTCGGAGCCAAAGATTCGATTGTAGAAGCTGCATTTCATGGCCTGTCATCTGTGGTGGTATCTGTGGATGAAGAGGTGCCACAGCTTTTGAATCGGCTCGAATCTGAAGGTCTGGTATATGAACTCCATGACCTTCGTAAATAATCTTTTTTTTGCATGTCATTAATTGTACTTATTCAGCCGGGCAGACAAAATATTGAGCTAATGCCCCTGAAAAATGGCAGCAACGAAGCTGCATTTAGGGGAATATTAGAATTAAAGCATACTTCAAAAGGACCCAGACCATTCAAATTCAGGGTTTTAGAGGGAACAAATGAAGACCTGAGACCCCCGGCTGAAGCTGTAGATCTGCTTCGAATGGCAGATAGGATCCTAATTCCAAAACATGGTGACGAGGTCCAGGAAAAATATGTTATTAATTTGCTACAGGGTTACCAATTGGATTATGAATGGAGTGATGTTTGCCGTTTTTGTCTATCTGAAGGGAAATTCCAGCCAGTGGACTCAAGATCAGTCAAATTCAGAGGCGATCTAATTTGTGAAAATTGCGCGATGTCGGAACTTCACAGGGAAATACATTCAGGAACTAAAAGAATGGCCGAGGAAGGAATCGAAAGGTTGTTCCAGTTATTACTAAAAACAAGGGATCTGGATCGTATGCTGGTGTTTCTTGACCCTAAAAAAATGGACCGTGAACTAACAGTATTTGATCGTATTAGTTCAGGCATGTCTGTGGATTCAGTGGATGTGAATGGACTTGATCTGGATGACCGCCTGAAAAAATTACTGCCAGATAAGCTGCTTCCTGTTCAATCTCTTTCAATCCGGTCAGGACTGCTTAAGAAGCAGAACCAGCTTGTGGTTTCAGCCACTGCCACTGGTAAGACTTTGATCGGTGAGATAGCAGGGGTAAAAAATATCCTGGAGGGTAAAGGGAAGATGTTGTTTTTGGTTCCTCTGGTAGCACTTGCCAATCAGAAATACGATCAATTTACAAAAAAATATGGATCTATTGGGGTTACTACATCTATTAAAGTTGGGCAGAGTCGTATTAAAATGGGAAAACGTTTCAAGATGCATACTACCCTTGATTCAGACATCGTTGTAGGCACATATGAAGGGATCGACCATTTACTAAGAACCGGGGCCGAACACAAACTGGGCAATGTAGGTACTGTAGTAATAGACGAAGTGCATATGATCGAAGACCCTGAAAGGGGACCGCGACTGGACGGACTGATAGCCAGGTTGAGATACCTGTATCCCAAATGCCAGTTCATCTATCTCTCAGCTACCGTAGGCAATCCGGGCTGGCTGGCAACAGGCCTGGGGTCAACGTTGATTGAATATGAAGAAAGGCCTGTACCCCTGGAGCGTCATTTGTTGTTCGGAGGAGAATCCGAAAAATTACGTTTAATTAACCAGCTGGCACAGGAAGAATATAATAAGAGCTCCTCAAAGGGCTTTAAAGGCCAGACAATTGTTTTTACTTATTCCAGGCGAAGCTGCCACAAGTTATCAGATGCCCTGAGAATCCCTTCAGCACCATATCACGCAGGTTTACCATATAAACAGCGTAGAAAGACTGAGCAAGAGTTTGCAAAAGGAAATATCCCTGTTGTAGTCACCACTGCAGCTCTGGCAGCTGGTGTAGATTTCCCTGCGTCCCAGGTAATATTTGAAAGCCTTGTTATGGGTAATGACTGGATAACCCAGGGCGAGTTCTTTCAAATGCAGGGTCGGGCCGGACGGCCGGATTATCATGACCTGGGAGTTGTGGTGGTAATGGCAGAACCGGATAAACGACTTGGTCAGGGTGAGAGTGAAGAACAGGTGGCTTTCAGGCTGCTTCGTGGAGAAATGGGACCAATTTCATTGCAGGAAGATGAGGATTCCGGACTTGAACAGGTACTGGCCTCTGCAGCGATCTTTAATACTATACAAAAACTTAAAACCGTAGAAAACTTGCGTTTAGGCGGCGGTAATGTGGACAGTATGCTGCAAAAATTGCATGATATGGGTTATGTAGACATCTCCAATCAGAAAATACACCCTACCAAATTGGGGCGTATAATGACCGGACATTTCCTGAATCACGAGCAGATCTCTATTATGAAGGAAGGGGTCATCTCAGGTGTTGAACCTGAAGATATCATTACAAACCTTGAAGTATTTGACAGGGCATTTTTTGTGGGAGCGGACCGAATAGCTGCGACCTTGAATGTGCGACTGCCTTCAAGGGTATTCCAGGGAGCTGCAATGGAGATGGCCTTATCAGGTGAGTCTCTGGGAAAACTGGATAGTAATACAAAACAAAAATTAATGAATTTTGCTACTGATCTCTTAACCTGTACCTGCAAAGATACACCGTATTGCGGATGTCCGGAAAGTAAATTCTCTAAAAAACTGCTTCAAATGCGGGTTGATGGAGCAAGCCCGGCTGAAATTATCGAGACAATGACTGCCAGATACGCTGTGTTTGCTTATTTAGGTGATGTGATCGAATATCTGGAGACTGCAGCTAGAAATCTCGAAGCGGTCGTAAAAATAGCTGAGGTTACCAATGACCAACATAATAAAAAGCAGGCTCAAGTTTTATTAAAATGCATTGTCGGGTAATGCTGCAACCTGTAAATATGAAAAATTGTACGACGTTATTTTTATATAGAAGTACAAACAGTTAGAAGTGTTCTAATTATATTGATATTACTACTTAGTATACTAAAATTTGGAGGATCAAAATGGCAGCATTGGGCGGTCAGCCTATTATAATTATAGACCCGGAAAAAACAAGGACTACGGGTCGAGATGCACAGTCTATGAATATCACAGCCGCAAAAGCAATCGCACAGGCTGTAAAAACCACACTTGGGCCTAAGGGTATGGACAAGATGCTTGTAAATGGTGTGGGAGATGTCACCATTACAAATGACGGTGCCGAGATATTACGACAGATGGATGTCCAGCATCCTGCAGCCATGATGATGGTGCAGATCTCTAAGACCCAGGAAAAAGAGGCAGGTGACGGAACAACCAGTGCTGTAGTGCTAGCAGGTGAACTATTGACCCAGGCCCAGAAGTTGATTGAACTGGATGTTCATCCCACGCTTATTATAAAAGGCTACAAAATGGCATCAAAAAAAGCACAGGAAGTTCTGGAATCCACTGCTATCCATGTGACAAAAGATGAAACAGATGTCTTGATAAAAATCGCCTTAACCGCACTGTCTGGTAAGGGAAGCGAAATGGCACTCGATGATCTTGCCACATTGTGTGTGGAAGCCATACAGGCCATTGCTGATGAGACCGAGATAGATATCGAACATAATATCCAGATTATCAGTCAGAGGGGCGGTTCTATTAAAGATACCAGGCTGATCAAGGGCATGGTGCTTGATAAGGCCCGGGCCCATAAGAATATGCCCCAGAAAATTGATAATGCAAAAATAGCAATACTTGATGTGGGTATTGAAGTCCAGAGGACCACCACATCCAGCAAGATAAAGATCTCATCACCTGAGCAAATGGATGAGGCATACCAGGAAGAATATCAAACTGTAAAGGACCAGGTGGATGCTTTGGTCGCTGCTGGTGTTAACGTATTGGTCACACAGAAAAGGATAGATGATATTTCACTGCATTATCTTGCCAAACTGAATATCATGGCCATAAGAAGGGTCAATGAGGATGATATTAAGAAGATGGTCAGAGCCACTGGTGCGACGTTACGATCAAATACCATGGATATTTCGCCTGATGATCTGGGGTCAGCTGACCTGGTCGAAGAAAGGGGTATGGGCAATTACAAAATGTTATATTTTGAAGGTTGTGAAAATCCAAAGGCTGTAACCATAGATGTTCATAGCGGTGCCGATTTTATTACCGAAGAGGTAAAAAGAGCCCTGGACGATGCCTTGAATGTGGTCAAGGTTGTACTGGATGAAGGAAAGGTTATGTATGGCGGCGGGGCTCCTGAGATCGAAGTGGCTATGCATTTACGTGAATATGCATCCACTTTGAGCGGGCGTGAGCAACTGGCTGTATCTGCATTTGCAGAAGCCATGGAAGGAATTCCCAGGAGCCTTGTTGAGAATTCAGGGCTTGATCCTGTGGATATTCTGGTAAAGCTGCGCTCAGAGCATAATAACGGAAACAGGACAGTGGGATTGAATTTGTTTACCGGTGAAGTAGAAGATATGAGTAACACCAATGTGGTGGAACCGTTGAAGGTTAAGGTCCAGTCTATTAAATCTGCTGTGGATGCTGCTGCCATGATACTCAGGGTGGATGACGTGTTTGCTTCCAAATATACCGGTCTCATGGATGTGAATCCTGAACATAGGGTAGACAGTTATGACGGTATCCAGGCACCAAGTCTTGAAGACATTGGAGAAGATTAATATTAAAACGTGCCTGATACACTTTGAGGCAGACCATGGGGAAGAATAAGGATGCTAAGATAGAATCATCAAAGAACGAGCCTCTCGAAGATTTTGATTTTGATCAAGAAACAGACGTTGAAGAAATATCGGTGGACAAGCATTTCAAGGAACTTGAAGAGTCAAGAAAGCGCGCTGGTGAATACCTGGATTCACTTCAACGCCTACAGGCAGAGTTTGATAATTATAAGAAAAGAGTGGATAAGGAAAAGGCAGACCTTATTGAGTATGCTAACACTAATCTGATATCCGAACTTATCGATGTAATGGAGAACCTTGAACGTGGGGTCGCAAGTGCAAAGGATTCTGATGACATTGAATCTGTAGTTAAGGGAATGGAGATGGTGTACACAGAGTTAAAGGGTATACTTGAATCTAAAGGACTGAAGCCTATTGAAGCAGAAGGCAAGAAGTTTGACACTTACTACCATGAAGCAATGATGAAAACCCCTTCTGATGAATATCCTAATAATACGGTGATGGAAGAATTCCAGAAAGGGTACAAGATCAAAGACCGGGTTATACGCTATTCAAAGGTCAGGGTCTCTGTTGATGAAAACAAAAATAATAATACGAATAAATGAATTTATCAAATAATATGAGGTGAATTAATAATGGCAAAGACAATAGGAATTGATCTGGGAACAAGCAATTCGGCAGCTGCGGCTATGATAGGGGGACGCGCCACTATTATACCCAGCGCAGAGGGAGCAAGTGTAGCTGGAAAAGCATTCCCGTCTGTTGTGGCCTTCACAGAGGATGGACAGAGGCTGGTGGGAGAACCGGCGCGAAGACAGGCAGTGACTAATCCGGAAGG